>NZ_KB897836.1:0-112827 GCF_000377185.1 Rhizobium sp. 42MFCr.1 | reverse complement strand
GGCAATACCGGCGAGATCATCCGCGGCCTGGAGACCGGCCAGCTCAATTTAGGCTTCATCCGCCCGGTGGAAAACATCGGCTCCTTGCGCTTCGTCTCGCTTGCGCATGAGCGCTACTACCTGGCAGTTGGCCATGCCAATCCGCTGTCAGCCAGGGACGAGATCAGCATCGATGATCTGCGCACTCAGAAGATCATCGCCTTTAACCGGCAGAACCTGTCGTTTTCGGAGCGCTACTTCAATGAGAAGTTTGCGGAATACGATCTCACCGCCAACATTGCCTTCAGCTGCGATGACACCTATGCGCTGGTGTCGCTGGTCTCTGCCGGGCTTGGCATCGGCTTTGCGCCGGAATGGACGCTGGATCTTCCCAATCGCGGCTTTGAGCTGAAGAAGGTAAGCGGGATCGACTTCCGGATAGGGCTTGGCATTGCCTGGAGCAAAGAAGACCCAACCGCTGGCCGTGATGATATCGTCGACATTGCGCGGTCGCTGGCTCGGGCAGGGCGGTGAGCGCTCGAGAGTGAGCCTGCGCTGGTGCCGACTTCTCCGCTGCTCCGGTAGATTGCCGAGCTTGGCTAGGCAGTTTTAGCTTAGCCCGAGGGGCCTGCCCCCTTATAATTCCAGTTTACGCGAGCTAGAAGTGGTTGCGTAACCGCTAAGGTTGAGGCTCGTCATGACCGTTACCATGCTTTCAGGCCGAGAACTCAATCAGGACGTCGGCCGCGCAAAGCGCGCCACCAGGGATGGACCGGTGATCATCACCGACAGGGGCCGGCCTGCGCATGTCCTCCTGTCGTTCGATGAGTACAAGCGGCTTATCGGTAAAATGCGGACGCTCGGTGACATGCTGGCCGCGCCCGGAGCGGATGATGTTGACTTACCGCTCCCGCAGCGCACGGAACATGCCCGGTCGGTTGACCTATCCTGATGCTGTTGCTCGATACCAATGTCGCGTCCGAACTGCGCAAAGTCGCGAGTGGCAAAGCTGATCCCAATGTCGTCGTTTGGAACGAAACCGTCGATCCGGCCGAGACCTTCATTTCATCCGTAGTCCTGCACGAGCTGGAGATCGGCGTTCGGCTGGTGGAGCACAATGATGCAGTCGCCGGCAAGGTGCTGCGCAACTGGTTGGAAAATACGGTCCTTACGGCATTTTCCGGCCACATCCTGCCTCTCGACGAGGCTCCGAGAACTGCTGAGCTCTTCCGATGAATCAAAGGCTTAGCCATCTCAATTCGAGGCCCTTCGGTTCGATTCCGTTCAAGACCTGCGAAGCCTCCAGCTAAAAAGGTGGCAGTCATAGCCGACACCCGCAGTCGACCTCTTGGAAAGCAGCCCGACCAACCCAATCGGCCAGCGTGGAGCGGACGAGGTCCTCAGGTGCAGGCAGAACAAGCTTTCTCTGCCGCGCTATCGTTCGCCAAGTCGAAAGGCGGTTCCCCGCAACGGGCCGAGGCTCTCCGACACGATCTGCGCATTGACTTCATCAGGCCAATGCCGAGATTTGCTAACGAGGCTGAGGATCAGCGCGTGGTTGAAGCCCGAGCAACAAGTTCAGGCGCAAATCGTTCCACCACCCGATCGTCGGCGCTTCCTTTCGATCCGGTCGAGGAGCCGACGGGTTGCGCGACGTGCAACCTCCTGGGAAGGCAGAAGCAATGTAGAAAGCGGTGGCTCCATAAAACGTGCGAAGGGGTGGTTTCCCCACCCCATAACCAACACATCATCCGGGATGCGGATGCGACGCTCGCGTAGAGCTCGGTAGAGGCCGAGCGCATAATAATACTCCCGGATCAGCGCTGGCGCTCCTTCGGGTGTGTGGTCCCGCGGTGACTTCCTTGATATCGCCAGCCCGAACGCCGTTGAGAAAGCGCTGCAGCGCCTGACAAACCGTGGCGATATTCGTCGACCTTACCGCGGGCTCTACGACAAACCCTCTATCAGCAAGCTCACTGGAAAGCTGGTGTTCCCGCCGCGCGCATCATTCGTTGATGCAATCGCCCGCCGGGACAAGCTTCGGATACTCGTGGACGGAATGACCGCGGCTAATGATCTCGGGCTCACAACGGCTGCTCCCGCGCGATCGACAATCTACGCGGACACATATCCGCGGACGATCGAAATCGATGCAACCACCGGGGATCCCAAGGTGAGCGCGCCGGTCATCTACACGCTCGATTTCAAGCGAGTCTCGGCTAAAGCCGCATTCTGGGCCGGCCGGCCGGCCATGCGCATAGTCCAGGCGTTAGCTTGGGTGCGCGATGATCGCAGCAATTTGGAACCGGCCATAAGCGGGATCGTCCAGAAACTGAGGAAGAGCCCGGACCGAGAAGCGATTTCGGATGATCTCCGATCCAACCTCTCGGCTCTGCCAGCCTGGATGTATTCGGCTGCGCAAGAAATAGCCGACGGCTTAGCACCACACGGCCAGGAAACGACGCCAGAGGGGACCGCCGATGCAGACCACGTTCATTGAGGTTCTTCGATCGAGCCCCGACGAACGCCGTGCGTTGTATGCGGCAGCCGCAGCTGGCCTCCAGACGCGCGCTGAGAATGTCGAAAAGAATCTCTATGTCTGTTGAATCCTGGACTTTCTGTTCAATCAGCGAGATGGCGATCCGGTCAATCTCTACTTCAAAGGCGGCACCAGCCTGAGCAAGGCCTATGACGTCATCAAAAGGTTCTCCGAAGATATCGACTTTGGCGTCTATAAAGCCGACATTGAAGCACCCCTTGAAGACGAGATTGCCGCACAGGGCTCGGTGACCAAGCAACAGAAAATGCTCGCAGAGAAGGTCGACGATGCGGCGCGCACCTACATCTCCGGCCCTTTACGCGACCAGCTTATCCGCAAGATTGCAGAGATCGAGGCGAGTTGGCGAACAAGGCCATTTAACCGTCGAGTACGGCTACGATGCCTATCGGAAACGTGACGCGCTCGACATTCTTGTCGTCACCTATAAGAGCGTGTTTGGGACCGATGCCGATTGCGTTAGGCCGGCCGTCCGGATAGAGGGCGGCGCCCGCCCTGATCCTGTTCCCGTCGAAGCTCGCACGATCATCCCCTACATCGCGTCCGAACTGACCTCTGCGGACGACTTGGCGGTCAATGGGGTAACGACCGTGAAGCCGGAAAGAACCTTCTGGGAGAAGGTGCTTATTCTCCATGCGATGACCGAAATGACGGAGAAGCGAGCCGACGAGCAGAACCCCGAAAAGCCGGTACCTGATCTCAACCGGTACTCGCGGCACTACTATGATGTCCATCAAATCTGGACGAACGGCGCTTATGGAAAGAAAACGGCCCGCATGAGTGAGTTGGCCGAGGCCTGCCGAGTGCACAAGGAACTGAGGTTTCGGGCGCCAGATCATCGCTATGATCGCGCAGTGCCGGGAAGCTACCGGCTAAACCCAAATTCTGAGATGCTGGAAAAGCTCGCACGCGACTACGAGCGTATGTCAGCCATGATCTTCGGCGAAATCCCGAAATTCGGGGACGTGATGCGAAGCATTGCTGAACTCGAGCAGTTCCTTAATTCGGTTTCTGAAGAGAAAAATTGAGGAGGCCATGTAGGACTAGCTCCAGGTGCTGCCGTGACATTTGCGCGCCGTTTGGAGAAGCCCCAAGTGCATCACGCCCGTCTTGCAGGGTAGGAGATCACGCGTCATCCTGCAATGCGCCATGAACACCTCGGCTGGAGTGTTGTAGCCAAGGCATTTACGGGGTTTGTCATTCAGATGACGTGCGAGTTGGATCAGGTCGCGTTGTGACACGGCGGCCAGATCTGTAGCTCCTGGCATGAAGCGGCGTAGGCGCTTGCTGGCGTTTTCCAGGGCTCCCTTTTGCCACTCTACACTGGGGTCGCAGAACCAGCTACGCGCGCCGATCCCCTTCGTCCAAAGCCCCGAATCCGGCAAACTCGGTACCGCGATCAAACGTGAAGCTTTGACGCGCAAATGCCGGCAAAGGAGAAAGAACTCTGATGATCTTGTCCATGATCGGGGCGCGAATGCCGGCTTGGATTCTTGATGAGAACGGTGTAGCGGCTCTTGCGCTCCACGAAGGACGTGACATTGGCATGGCCGAGTGGACACTCAAACACGGTGACGGTCCAATTGCCTGCGACCATCACCGCGAGCGCCGCGCCGCCGCCATGAACCTTCGGACGCAAATCACTCGGGTATGACAGACGGATAGAGGACGGCCTGTTCGCCATTGGTCCGCCACCGTTAAGTTTACGATGCCAGCTAGTAGCATTCTTGAGAAACCACTTTGGCTAGCATGTAGCTCAGGATCAGCCCGAGTCATCGCGGCGGCGTTCGAACGACTTTATGGCCGCCGCAGCATCGAACGGCGTGCCATCTTGGAACTTTGACACCGTCAGCCTGAGCGAAAGGTGCGTCAGAGACCTTAGCTGCGTGCTCCGAAATCCTCTGTATGGCGCGTAGACGGTTAGCTCTCGACGGTCAAGTTGCACGTGATCGGGCGCCCTTCGCTGCCCGCAGGTGAAATGCCAGCTTACGAGCGTAACTACTGCCTTACGAAGTCAAGAAAATTGCGACTTTCATGAATTTTGGCATTGACGCCACCGCGGATTGCGGGGCAGTTTGAACCACTTGGAAATTGGTTCGAACCAATAAGCAAAATGGCAGTACAAGGACTACCCGAAAATTCAACTTATGCTCTCGAGAAGCTCCGAGAGCTGCTGAGCTCTTCCGATCTTCCTGCGGACGGCAAGCTGCCGACCGAGCGTGCTCTCTCCGATCTGTTCGGCGTCAGTCGCCGCGCTATTCGCCGGGCGCTGGAAGTCCTTGATGCCGAGGGCAGGATTTCTCGCCGCCAGGGATCCGGGACTTACGCGGGTCAGCGAGCCGAAGGGCTCAGCCGGCACGTCGGCGCTATCGTCGCCGGAACCAATTTTCTTGAAATCATGGAAGTGCGGCTGCGAATAGAACCGCAGCTGGCGCAACTTGCTGCCGTCCGTGCCAAGCCAGCCGACATCGAGCGCATGCGTGAATTGACGAAGAAGATCGTCGCCAGTGAGGATGCCGACGCACGCGAATTGTGGGATGGCGCGCTGCACCGGCTGATCGCCCAAAGCGCCGGCAATCAGTTCTTTCTGGAAATCTTCGACGTCATCAACCACGTCCGCCAGGACGACGCCTGGCAGGCGATCCGCGAAATGGCGCGCCGCAGCCATAAGACGGAGGAGCGCGCTTATGCGCAGCACGCCGCCGTGATCGACGCAATCGCCGAACGGGATCCGTTACGCGCTGCCGAAGCGATGCGCCAGCACCTGCTGATGCTGCAGGAAAGCCTCATCCGCGTCACCTCCTTCGATCTGCCGGAAGAGGGAAGCGAAGAGAAACGAAAAGCGGACGGAGCCGCTTTGGACGCCTGACAATCGGCCGGCCAGGGAAGCCGGCCCGGAAAACTGGTTCAAACATAAGAGGGAACGAGATGAAAACTGCCAACTTCCTTGCTACTCTTGGCGCAAGCGTCCTGTTAGCGCTACCGACCTTTGCCGCCGAACTGAAGATCGGCCTTGCCGATGACGCTGACGTCTTGGATCCGGCGCAATCGCGTTCGTTCGTCGGCCGTATCGTCTACACGGCGCTATGCGACAAGCTGTTCGACGTCACTCCCGATCTCAAGATCGTCGGGCAGCTGGCAACGGATTACAAATGGTCCGCAGACGGCAAGGAACTGACGCTGACGCTGCGACAGGGCGTGAAATTCCAGGATGATACGCCCTTCAATGCCCAGGCTGTCGTCGACAATATCACCCGCGCGATGACCCTGCCGGAATCGCGCCGCAAGAGCGAGCTTTCCTCCGTCTCCAAGGTCGAGGCGACAGGGGACTACGAGGTGAAGTTCACGCTGAAGGCTCCGGATGTTACGCTGGTCGCACAGCTTTCCGACCGCGCCGGCATGATGATCTCACCGAAGGCCGCCAAGGAACTCGGCGCCAAGTTTGGTGATCATCCGGTCTGCTCCGGCCCGTTCAAGTTCGTCGAACGCGTGCAACAGGACCGCATCGTGCTCGAAAAGTTCCAGGACTATTGGAACAAGGACAACATCTTCATCGACAAGATCACCTATCGGCCGATCCCGGATAGCGCGGTGCGGCTCGCAAACCTGCGCTCGGGCGACCTCGACCTGATCGAGCGCGTGGCGCCGACGGATGTCGAGACCGTGAAGGGCGATTCCAACCTGGACATGGTCGACAAGGTCAATATCGGCAACCTCGGCATCTACTTCAACGTCGGCAACGGCGCCCGCGCCGACAATCCCCTCGGCAAGGACAAGCGGCTTCGCCAGGCTTTCTCGCTGGCGATCGACCGCGAAGCAGCAATGCAGATCGTCTATGACGGGACGGGTGTCGCCGGCAACCAGCCGTTCCCGCCCTCGAGCCCATGGTTCAACAAAGATCTTCCGGTTCCGGCCCGCGACGTCGACAAGGCCAAGGCCCTGATCAAGGAAGCGGGCTTCGACCGCGTTCCGGTCGAGCTCAACATGGCCAACGATCCGATCATCGCCCAGATGATGCAGATCATCCAGTCGATGGTCGCCGAAGCCGGGTTCGACGTGACCTTGAAGGCCACCGAATTCGCCACGCTGCTCAACGACCAGACCGCCGGCAACTATCAGGTCAGCCGGTCAGATTGGTCCGGCCGCGTCGATCCTGATGGCAACACCAACCAGTTCTACACCACCGGCGCGGGCCTCAACGACATGCACTACAGCAACCCCGACGTCGACAAGCTGCTTTCCGAAGCCCGCCAGTCGCAGGACGATGCCGTGCGCAAGCAGAAATACGATGCGGCCGGCAAGATCCTCGCTGAGGACCTGCCGATCGTCTACATCGGGCATCAGGCTTGGATCTGGGGCTACAACAAGAAAGTCACCGGCTTTGTCCCGTCACCGGACGGCATGATCCGCCTCGTGGGCGTGAAGAAGGCCGACTAACAGAAAACGCCGCGCGGGGGCTGTCTCTCCCGCGCGGCGCCTGCAACGCGACTGACAAGCATCGGGATCTCCTCATGTACACCTACATCGGAAAGCGGCTGCTGCTTGCCATACCGACGCTGCTGATCATATCCGTCTTCGTCTTCTCGCTGCAGAAGCTTCTGCCGGGTGATCCGGTCCTGGCCATGGCCGGCGAGGACCGCAGTCCGCAAGTGCTGGAGCTCTTGCGCGAAAAATACCGGCTGAACGATCCGGTGGTCTACCAGTACGGCTACTGGCTGGCGGGTGCGGTGAAGGGCGATCTCGGCATCTCGCTGAGGACGAACCAGGAAGTGACGACGCTGATCGCCGAGAAGCTGCCGGTGACGATCCAGCTCGCCGTGATGTCGATCGTCTTTGCACTGTTGATCGGCATCCCCATGGGCATACTCGCTGCAGTCAAGAAAAACACCGCGCTCGATCTCGTCGCCAATTTTATCGCGCTCTGCGGCCTGTCGATCCCGAACTTCTGGTTCGGCATCATGCTTATCCTCTTCATCTCGGTAAAGCTCGGCTGGCTGCCGGCCTCGGGCTACGCACCCTTTTTCGAAGATCCACTGCATTCGATCGAAACAATGATCATGCCGGCGTTCGTTCTCGGCAACGCGCTCGCAGCCACGCTGATGCGCCATACGCGCTCCTCGATGCTGAGCGTGCTCAGCGCCGACTACATCCGCACCGCCCGTGCCAAGGGTCTGTCGGAGGGGGCGGTCGTATTGCAGCATTCCTTCCGCAACGCGCTGCTTCCGATCGTCACCGTCACGGCGCTTCTCTTCGGCGAGCTGCTTGCCGGTGCTGTTCTGACCGAGCAGATCTTCACCATTCCCGGTTTCGGCAAGCTGATCGTCGATGCCGTGTTCAACCGCGACTATGCCGTTGTGCAGGGCATCGTGCTCTGTACTGCGACAGGCTTCATCCTGATGAATCTCGTCGCCGACGTGCTTTACGTCCTGCTCAACCCGCGCATGAGGACCGCCCTATGACCGCCATCGAGCAGTCGGCCACAGCAGTCGAGCCGCGTTCGCAAAACCGTGCCTGGCGCAAGATGAAGGCCAACAAGGGCTCGCTTGCGGGCCTTGTCATCGTCCTCTTCTTTGCGGTCGTCGCGATCTCCGCGCCGCTGCTGCCGATACCCGACCCGGCGGCGACGAGCTGGTCGGCGATCCGCAAGGCGCCGTCGCTTGCCCATCTTCTCGGCACCGACGATCTCGGTCGCGACATCCTTTCTCGCATGGTCTGGGGTGCCCGGGCATCGCTGCTGGCCGGCATCTTTTCGGTGGCGATCGCGGTTGTCGTCGGCGTGCCCTTCGGCCTGGTCGCCGGCTATTTCGGCGGCTGGATCGACCATGTGATCTCGCGCATCATCGAGGCGTTCCTGGCGATGCCGTTCCTGATCACGGCGATCGCGCTCGCCGCCTTCCTGGGACCGAGCCTCTCCAACGCGATGATCGCGATCGGGCTCTCGGCCATGCCGATCTTCGTGCGGCTGACGCGTGGCCAGACGCTCGCCGTCAAGACCGAGGAATTTGTGGAAGGCGCGCGCGCCATCGGGCTTCGCCACTTCAATATCATCAGACGCTACATCCTGCCGAACGTCTTCGCGCCTATCCTCGTGCAGGCGACGCTGACGATCGCCACCGCCATTATCGCCGAGGCAAGCCTGTCCTTCCTCGGTCTCGGCCAGCAGCCGCCGGCGCCGAGCTGGGGTTCGATGCTCAACGTCGCCAAGAACTTTCTCAACCAGGCGCCCTGGATGGCGCTGTGGCCGGGACTAGCGATCTTTCTCGTCGTCATGGGTTTCAATCTTCTCGGGGACGGCCTGCGCGATGCGCTGGACCCTCGGGAAGCGTAATTTCTTCGAAAGGAAATTGAGATGAGTACGTTCACGACCCGCCCCGAAATTCTCGGCACCTTCGGCGTCGTCACCTCGACGCACTGGATCGCCTCGGCCGTCGGCATGAGCATCCTGGAAAAGGACGGCAACGCCTTCGACGCGGCGGTCGCGACCGGTTTCGTACTCCAGATCGTCGAGCCGCATCTGGTCGGCCCTGGCGGCGACCTGCCGGCGATCATCTATTCGAAGAAGAAGGATAAGGTCGACGTCATCTGCGCCCAGGCGCCGGCGCCGGCCGGAGCCACGATCGAGCACTATACGAACGAGGGACTGAAGATGATTCCCGGCGACGGTCTGCTCGCGACCGTCATTCCGGGCTCCTTCGATGGCTGGATGCTGATGCTGCGCGACTATGGTCGCTTGAGCGTCCGCGACGTTCTCGAACCGGCGATCCATTATGCTGAGAACGGCCATCCCGTGCTGCCGCGTGTTTCTGCCACCATCGCCGGCCTTGCCGACTTCTTTGAAAAGGAATGGCCGACCTCGTTCGAAACCTGGCTGCCCGGCGGCTCTGCGCCCGCTCCCTGGTCCAACTTCAAGAACCCCGTGCTTGCCAAGACCTGGAAGCGCATCGTCTCGGAATCCGAGAGCAAGTCCGGCCGCGAGGCGCAGATCGAAGCCGCACGCGACGCCTTCTATCGCGGTTTCGTTGCCGAGGCGATCGACACATACCTGCGCAAGGCGGAAGTGATGGATGCGAGTGGCAGCCACCACAAGGGCGTGCTGAGCGCGGACGACATGGCGAACTGGCAGGCGACCGTCGAGGCGCCCGTCACCTATGACTATCACGGCTGGACGGTCGCAAAGACCGGTCCGTGGGGACAGGGGCCAGTACTCCTGCAATCGCTGTCGCTGCTGAAGGGTTTCGATCTTGCCTCCATGGATCCGGCCGGTCCAGATTTCGTACACACGGTCGTCGAGGCAATGAAGCTCGCCTATGCCGACCGCGAGATCTATTATGGCGATCCTGATTTCACCGACGTACCGCTTGAAGAGCTTCTGTCGGACGCCTATGCCGCCGAGCGCCGCAAGCTGATCACGAACGAAGCCTCCTTCGATCTGCGTCCCGGCCGTGTTTCCGGCTTCGAGGCACAGTACGATGCCACCATGGCGCTGCTTGAAGGCGCCAAGACGGGTGCTGTCTACGAGCCGACCATGGCGCATCTGAGCGAGAAGCGCGGCGACACCGTGCATATCGACGTCATCGACAGCGAAGGCAACATGGTATCGGTGACGCCCTCCGGCGGATGGCTGCAATCCTCCCCGATCGTTCCCGGCCTCGGCTTCTGCCTCAATTCGCGCGCTCAGATGTTCTGGCTGAAACCGGGTCTGCCGTCGTCGCTCGCCCCGGGCAAGCGCCCACGCACGACATTAACGCCTTCCATTGCTCTCCATGAAGGCCGGCCGACACTCGCTTTCGGTACGCCGGGCGGCGACCAGCAGGACCAGTGGCAGCTCGCTTTCTTCCTGCGCTATGTCCATCATGGCATGAACCTGCAGGAAGCAATCGACCAGCCGCTCTTCCACACCGCGCATTTCCCGGGCTCCTTCTATCCGCGCACCCGGGCGCCGGGCGACCTGACGGCCGAAGCCAATTTCCCCGCGGTAGTCCTCGAGGCCTTGCGCCTGAAGGGCCATCAGCTAACGGTTGCCGATCCATGGACCGTCGGGCGCCTGACGGCGGCGCGGCGCGATGCCGACGGACTGTTGCGCGCGGCCGCCACGCCGCGCCTGATGCAGGCCTACGCGGTCGGGAGATAATCGCGATGACCTGGTCCATCGTTGCCCGCGAACCGGAAACTGGCCATCTGGCGATCGCGGTCGCCACCCGCTTCTTCGCTGTCGGCGGCGTCGTGCCGCACATTCGCGGCCGCGTCGGTGCGGTCGCGACACAGGCCTTCGTGAGCCCGCTCTACGGCACCGATGGTCTCGCCATGCTCGCCGCCGGCAAGTCGCCGGAGGAGATCATTCCGGCTCTGACCGGGCGCGACGAGGGGCGGGAGCAGCGCCAGCTGCACCTCGTTGATGCCAAGGGCCACAACGCGGCCTTCACCGGCGCCAAGTGCATCGACTGGGCCGGCCATCTGGTCGACGACAACGTCTCGGTCGCCGGCAACATGCTGGCGGGACCGCAGGTGATCGCCGAAACGCTCGCCACCTTCAAGAAGACGGCGGGCCGGCCCCTGGCCGAACGGTTGCTCGAAGCCATGCAGGCCGGCGAGGACGCCGGCGGCGACAAGCGCGGCAAGCAGTCGGCGGCGCTCGTCATCTACCGCGATCAGGATTTTGCCTGGCTCAATCTGCGCGTCGATGACCACGCCGATCCCTTGGGCGAACTCAACCGGCTCTACGCCGTCGCAAAGGAGCGCTACCTGCATGTCGCCGAGACCATGCCGACCCGGGACAATCCGAGCGGCATGATCGACCGGCGCGCAATCGACGAGCGGATCGCAGGGCTGGAGGCGGAACGCGTGGCGGCCGGAAGACCGTCCGCCTCGTTCGCCACGCCGCTCA
This sequence comes from Rhizobium sp. 42MFCr.1, assembly GCF_000377185.1. NCBI lineage: Bacteria > Pseudomonadati > Pseudomonadota > Alphaproteobacteria > Hyphomicrobiales > Rhizobiaceae > Rhizobium > Rhizobium sp. 42MFCr.1. Next base: position 101,407 of record NZ_KB897836.1, on the reverse strand, counting down.
AACCCGCGACCTGATGCAAATGGAAGGTGAGCCCATGACAACCGCAGCCGCCGTCAAGCCCGCCGCAGGCCTGGCACCCGTCCTGTCGGTCTCCGGCCTGACGACGTCGTTCAGGGTGGACGGCGCCTGGCGGCCGGTCGTGCGCGACGTCTCCTTCGACGTGATGCCAGGCGAGACCGTCGCCATCGTCGGCGAAAGCGGCTCAGGCAAGAGCGTTACGTCGCTCTCGATCATGCGGCTGCTTGCGAAAGGCAGCAGTCGGGTCGAAGGCCGCATCCTGCTCAATGGGAGGGATCTCCTTTCGCTCTCCGACAAGGAGATGCGCGGTGTCCGCGGCAAGGACGTCGCGATGATCTTTCAGGAGCCGATGACCTCGCTGAATCCGATCTTCACCATCGGACGGCAGATTTCCGAGGCACTGACCTGCCATGGCAATCTTTCGGCGGCGGAAGCCAGGGCTGAGACGATCCGTCTGCTCGAAAAGGTCCGGATCCCGAATGCGGCCTCGCGCTTCGACGAATATCCCCACCAGTTTTCCGGCGGCATGCGCCAGCGGGTGATGATTGCCATGGCGCTGGCCCTGCGTCCGAAGTTGTTGATTGCCGACGAGCCGACGACCGCGCTCGATGTCACCATCCAGGGCCAGATCCTCGATCTCATAAAGACGCTGCAGGAAGAGGAGGGTATGTCCGTCCTTTTCATCACTCACGATATGGGCGTGGTAGCGGAGATTTCGGACCGCACCGTCGTCATGTATCGTGGCGAGGCCGTTGAAGCAGGAAAGACGGAAGATGTTTTCCACCGCGGCCAGCATCCCTACACCCGCGCCCTGCTTTCAGCGGTGCCGCGTCTGGGTTCGATGACGGATCGTGCAAGCCCGCTTCCATTCCCGGTGGTGGACGCGGCGACCGGCCAGCTGAAAGAGGCCGCAGAGGCTTGCCGAACCGTTGACGATAACAGGAAGCCGATCCTCGAAGTCAAAGGGCTCGTCACCCGCTTCGACATTCGCGGCGGGCTGCTCGGGCGCAAAACCGGTGCGATACACGCGGTCGAGAACGTTTCCTTCGACCTTCACCAGGGCGAAACACTCTCGCTCGTCGGTGAATCCGGCTGCGGCAAGTCCACGACCGGCCGCTCGATCATGCGCCTTCTCGATGCGCGGGCCGGCAGCGTCCGCTTCGAGGGAAAGGACGTGCTGAAACTCGACGGCGCCAGCCTGCGTACCATGCGCCGCAACATCCAGATGATCTTTCAGGATCCCTTTGCCAGCCTTAACCCGCGCATGAGCGTCGGCACCTTGATCGCCGAACCCTTCAGCGAACACGGCCTTGGAACGCGCGCTCAGGCACGCGACAAGGCAGCCGACCTCATGGAACGGGTCGGGCTGAAGGCGGAGATGATGAGCCGCTATCCGCACGAATTCTCCGGCGGCCAACGCCAGCGCATCTGCATTGCCCGTGCACTGTCACTTGATCCCAAGGTCATCGTGGCGGACGAGAGCGTTTCGGCGCTCGATGTCTCGATCAAGGCGCAGGTCTGCAATCTCCTGATGGACCTGCAGAAGAGCCTCGACCTGGCCTATCTGTTCATCTCGCACGACATGGCCGTCGTCGAGCGCCTCAGCCACCGGGTCGCAGTCATGTATCTTGGCGAGATCGTGGAAATCGGGCCGCGTCCGGCGGTCTTCGGCAATCCGCAGCACAGCTATACGAAGAAACTGATAGCTGCAGTGCCGGTCCCCGATCCCGTCCGCCGCGGTATCCGGCGAAACCTCGCGGCTGACGAGCTGAAAAGCCCGGTTCGTCCCCTCGACTACGTCCCACCCACACGCCAGTATCGCGAAGTCAGCCCCGGCCACCTGGTTAGGATCGACCAAGACGCTTAGGACCGAGGTTTGTGCCCTTACGGTCGTGTTCTTCGACGTTTGGTCGGGGATCGCGGGCGGACGGAGCGGGATGCGAGATTCCCACCGGTCTGTGGCCCGCTTCTGTCCGGAAAAACTCCTTAGCCTGCATCAGCAGGATATAGGCGATCGCTTCGCTGGAAATACTAGATCCGAGGCCCTTCATGGACACCATTGCCGATTAATGGAAGGATGACGGCAAGCAAAGTCGTTTTGGGATGGATATGTTGGTCATACGCATGAAAATCCTTGCAAACGGGGCTTCATGCCGCAAATGGATCACAACCTCACGCGTGATTGACTGGTCGGCCAATGACGGCCGTGCACCCTGGCAAAGTGAGCGATCCGAGCGTTTGCGATAGGCACATTCTTTTACGACATATTGCATCGCCGAATGGCTGTCATATTATGCGCATCCATTCGAAGTGATCGTGGTGACTAAATGCGCGATAGCGGTGGCTACGGGGAAGGCTTCGGCAAAAGGCTTGGCGCGCAGGCAACGTCCTTTGTCAGCAGAGCGCTTCGAAAATCGACGATCGCCGCAACCGAACTCCGATATGATAGTCCGAGCTTTGAACTCTCCACTCCTCCAAAGGAGGAAGATGCGTTCATGGTCGGGCACTATCTTGTCGACTGTCCATCCTATCTTTACTGGGAGAGTGGTCGTCCCGCTCCGGCCTCGGCAATAGGTCAAGGGCAGACCATCATTTATGACCTCAAGCGACAGCCGACATTTCTCCTGAATCACGGCTTCCACACTGTTCACTACTATTTCTCCCGTGCTGCCCTAAGCGCCATCTCAGAGGAAGCAGGTGCTTCTCCTATCGATGAGCTGCAATACAAGCCGGCATTGGCCACCGATGATCCTGTTATGCGGAATATGTCAGCCGGATTGTTGCCGTTCTTTGGGCGCCCCGAAGAAGCGAGCGTGCTCTTTATGGACCATGTGATGCTTGCGATCGGAATCCACGTGGCCGCTCGCTATGGCGGCATGAGGCTTAGGCGGGAAGGCGCGCGCGGCGGGCTTGCACCTTGGCAGGAGAAGCGGGCTAAGGAAATGATCGTGTCTAGACTTGGTGAGGATATCTCGCTCGCCGCAGTCGCCAGCGAATGCGGGGTGTCGGCCCGTCATTTTTCCCGGGCGTTTCGACAATCGACCGGTATTTCGCCGCACCAGTGGCTGACGCAGCAACGCGTGGAGACTGCGAAGCGGCTTCTCGCCGCCAACGAACTGAACCTCACCCAGGTGGCCCTGGCTTGCGGCTTTGCTGACCAGAGCCATTTCACACGAGTTTTCGTGGCGCTAACCGGAACGAGCCCAGGGTTATGGCGGCGGAATAACGCCATATGAGCGTTGTCAGGGCCGAGAGAACAGCGATCCGCCCTTAAACTTATTCCTGTCCGAATCAAACAATAGATGACCCGTCGCTTCCAGCGGCCTTCCAGTTCATCGCTTAGGATGATCCCGTCTTCAGTCGGAAACGCGGGAGAAAAAGATGGACTACGAGGCATTTTTCAATGAACGGTTGTCAGACCTTAGGTCTGAGGGCAGGTATCGGATTTTCGCCGATTTGGAGCGCACCGAGGGCACATTCCCCCGAGCTATGATTCATTCGCCGGACGGATCACGTGAAGTGATCGTGTGGTGCTCCAACGACTATCTCGGCATGGGGCAGCACCCTGCTGTCGTCTCCGCTATGAAGGAGGCCGTGGATGCATATGGGGCTGGAGCCGGGGGCACCCGCAATATCGCCGGTACCAATCACCTTCATGTCCTTCTTGAGAGCGAACTTGCCGCCTTGCATGGCAAAGAGGCGGCTTTGACATTCAGTTCCGGCTATATGTCGAACTGGGCCACTCTGACGACATTAGGCACGCATATACCCGATCTTATTGTCTTCTCGGACGCAGCTAATCATGCTTCGATGATTGAAGGCATCCGCCATTCGAGGTGTGAGCGCATTGTCTGGCGGCACAATGACGTCCGCGATCTGGACGACAAGCTCCGTGCAGCCGATCCTCACGCCCCAAAACTGATTGCCTTTGAATCTCTCTATTCGATGGATGGTGACATTGCTCCCATCCGTGACATCTGCGACCTCGCCGAGAACTATGGTGCGATGACCTACCTTGATGAGGTCCATGCCGTCGGAATGTACGGGCACACCGGCGGCGGTATTGCCGAAAGTCAGGGTTTATCAGACCGTCTGACGATTATCGAGGGAACGCTGGCCAAGGCGTACGGGGTCATGGGCGGTTACATCGCCGCGTCGGCAGCGCTCTGTGATTTCATTCGCTCGTTCGCCTCTGGCTTCATTTTTACGACAGCGTTGCCACCGGCGCTTACCGCCGGGGCATTAGCCTCGATAAGACATCTTAAAAAGAGTCCATTCGAGCGCGTCCGGCATCAGGATCGGGTCGCCCGATTGCGCGCGCTTCTCGATCGAGCCGCCATTCCTCACATTGATAATCCCAGCCACATTATCCCGATCGTCATTGGCGACGCGGCCAAATGCAAGTGGGTATCCGACCTTCTCGTTCGGGATTTCGGCATTTACGCGCAGCCAATCAACTATCCGACTGTCCCCCGTCGGACCGAGCGTCTCCGGATCACGCCTACACCACTTCACACCGATGCGGACATCGAACACCTCGTTGGCGCACTCTCGTCCTTGTGGTCGCAGTGCGCGCTTTCCAAAGCGGCAGCCTGAGCCCGAGTATCCCGGCAATCGTTGCTGGCCGTCCGAACAAAGGAATTCGTCATGGAACAGCAGGTAAAGCCATCAGTCGCCCCACAATCCAGCATTCCACTTCGTCCCTTAGGCGCTGTGGAGCAATACTTCTGGCTTAGCGACCAAAATAGTCCCAAACACTTCTGCATGACGCTGCAGGTGTCGGGTGAAACGACAATTGAATCCTGGAAGAGTGCTCTCGAGGCTACCCGGTTGCGGCACCCACTCCTGCGTTCGAAGATCGCAAGGAATGAGTTCGGCGTTCCAAGTTTTTACATGGGCAGTGGTCGCCCGATCCCGCTAGAAGTCATCAGGTCCGAGCCGCCACATGCGTGGAAGACAGTGGTGTCGGATGAACTGATGAAGCCGTTCGAACAAACCGATGCGCCGCTCGTTCGCGCAGTTTTGTTTCACTCACCTCGCTATGCGACACTGGTCGTCACTGCGCATCACGCAGTAGCTGACGGCATGTCGATCGCATTTGTATTGCGAGACATGCTAGAGGTGATGAGTGGCGGTCACCGCGGACAGCTCGGGCTGGCCCTCGCGCAAGAGAGCATCGCCTCTGAATGGGACGTTAATTCCGTCGGGGCAGCCCAGTCCGCAACGGCGATCCCGGCGCGAATGCTTGATAGGTCAAAGGGCTGGCCCGTCATTTCGAGCCTGCAACTGTCGCAAGAATTCTCAGCGCAGCTTAGGGTGGCTGTGCGGCGTCATGCGACGACCGTCCATGGCGCGCTCCTGTCGGCCATCATTCTGGCAGGTCGGCGGCTTTCAAAAGCATGGTGCGACGCGACAATCCGCGCCGTATCCCCGGTCAATCTCAGGCCGACGCTCGGTATCACAGACGACTGTGTTGTCTCCATCGTCTTCCCGATCGGCGGATACGCGCCGGGCATCGCGACCGGGCTCTGGGATCTGGCCAGGGATATCCGCCAAGACCTGATGCCGATGAAGACTCGAGAGGCAATTGTCGAGTCCTTCGGTGCGTTTCAGCGTATCTTCGACGCTTCGCCCTCGGTCGAGGAGCTCGCCGCCATCGAGTTGCAGGCTTGTGCTTGCGAAATGATGCTCTCGAACCTTGGGGAAGCGCCCTTGTCTGACGCGTACGGCGCTGTCCGTGTCGAAGCCCTTTGGGGACCATCGGTTTTTGTCGGCATCGAGGGCGAGCAGATGATCGGTGTAGCGACAGTCGGCGGCCGCATCCATTTGCTCCACACGAGCTTCACACCGATTCCCGGCCTTCTGAAGGCTGCCGAGAACCTGCTCCGGGAAGCCGTTGATTGATCATGAAGCGCAGACGATTTTGTCCTTTTTAGACAAAACATCGCCGCCCAGTTCACGACACCCGAGATGCCGCTACTAAACTCAACGAACACCAACGCGGTTCGCCGGAGGTATAGGCGATGTCTGATGTGATCGAAAACACCGAATTTGTCCCGACCGAGGGAGCCGCGACGCCGGCGTCGATTGTGGCGGCCCTCAAGGCTGTTGCGGGCAATCCTCCAAAGGTTCGAGCGAGTTTCGCAAAGGGTCGGTGCGTACGGGGCCGCTACGTGCCTTCCGGGCGCGCGGCGGAAATTACACGTTCTGTGAATTTCACGAGACCAGGCCGTGTACTCGCGCGGTTCTCGATGGGTGGCGGCAACCCGAACGTTGCAGACACGAATAACCTCGTGTTGCGCGGGTTCAGCTTTCGGATCGAGACCGACGGCGAGACGTCGGACATCCTTGTCGAAAGCGCACCGGTCCATTTCGCTCGCACTCTCGACCAGATGCTTGCCTTCCTTAAGGCCCGCATTCCCGGGCCGGACGGCAAACCGGACCCCGCCAAAGTCAAATCCTTTTCGGACGCCAATCCCGAGACACTCAACCAGGCGAAGTACATTGCGGCCCGTTCGCTCCCGGCGAGCTTTGCGGGAACCACGTACTGGGGAGTTCACTCATTCCCCGTTATCAACGAAGCAGGCAAGACGAGATTCATTAAATTCAAGATCGTGCCACGGATCGGAGAGATCGTTCTGACCGATGAAGAGGCGAAAGAGAAGGCTGTGGACTTTCTCCACCATGACCTTGAGGATCGCATCCGGAACGGCGGGATAGAGTTTGACATTCTGGCGTTGCTCGATCGACCAGGCGATCCGACCATGGATGTTACCGCTCGCTGGCCCGGAGAAGATGAACGTGAAACAGTTGTCCTCGGTACGATCACGATCGATGCGATCGATAGTGATCATGCCTGCGATGTCTCGATTTTCGATCCGGGTACGTTGGCCCACGGAGTTGGCTATCCGCCCGACGAAATCTTCGCCGCGCGTCTGAAGGCCTATCGAATTTCCTTGGCAAAGCGCCAATAACGACCGATCGAACTACGAGAGCTGCCCGCGAGGAAACTGAGATGCGCAGTCAGGGAGTTTATGGACAAAGTCTCGGAGACCACTTTCACCTGGACGACGCTCCGGCCATCGTGACCAAGACGCTGAAGCGATCGGAAGTGGCGGTCACACACATTAAGTGTCGGAAACCTAGCCTGACGTCATCGATCCCGCCCGAAGATGCCTATCTGGTGGCGTATCAGATCGAAGACTGCATCGAGCACGAGCTTTGGATCAACGGCAAGGGTACCGGCAGGCTTCCCTTTTTCGGCGGCCAAACATCCTTCTACGATCTGCGTGAAGACCCAACGTCCTTCATCGGCGAAACTTCGAATTGCATGATGTACTACCTGCCGAAAAGCGCCATGGATATGATAGCGGAGGAACATGGCAAGCGATTTGGAGAGCTGGAGATGCGGTCCGACAAGCCCGCTGATGATCCGGTCATCGCCGCCCTTAGCACAACCCTGATGCCCGCTTTTGCAAATCCCGAATATGCGAGCCAACTCTTCCTCGATCACACGACGCTTGCCGTCGCCAATCATATCGCCCACCGTTACGGCGGTCTGCACGTGATTGCGCGGGCTGTCGCTGGAGGTCTCTCCGCGAAGAATGAACGGCGCGCGAAGGAAATCATCGACGCCAATCTTACCGGAGAGATTTCCCTCGCGGAACTTGCATCGCACTGCGGACTGTCGCCCCGCCATTTCGCGCGCGCCTTCAAGCAATCTACGGGAATGCCCGCGCATCACTGGATGGTGGTGCGGCGTTGCGATCGGGCAAAGCACCTGCTTCGGGATACTCGATTGCCGATTTCCGACATCGCACTCGCCTGCGGTTTCGCAGACCAAAGTCATTTCACCCGCACCTTTTCCCGCATTGTCGGCATCTCGCCCGGTGCGTGGCGCAGGCGCGCTTAGGAGAACGATATGGAAGAGACCGGTGCTTACGGTGAGCGGTTGAGAAAGACTTTCAAAGTCGCCCGCGCGCCATCCCTTGTCGCCAAAACCTTGAAGAACGCCCGGATCGCCATCACGGAAATCCGTTGCGATAAGGCAAACACGGGCCTGAGCGAGCCGATCGCAGTCGAGGACGCGTTCCTCATGACCGTGCAGTTGCGCGACGTTCCCGCTCACGACCTGTTCCTTGATGGCAAGCAAATGAAAACCGCGTTTCTGCCTGTGGGGACAACGAGCTTTTACGATCTGCGCTCGTCTCCGGTGGCCAATAGTATAAGCGCTTTTAACCACATCAGCTTCTATGTGCCCCGAACAGCATTGACGGCTATCACCGATAAGGAAGGAATTTCGTCGGTCGACGCTTTCAATCACAACCCGGGCGTTGGCGTGCAGGACCCCGTCATGCATAATCTGGTCCGTGCCATACTTCCGGCGTTCCGTTCCCCTGGTCTCGCCAATCAGTTGTTTGTCGACCATCTGACAGTTGCTGCAACCGCCCACGCAGTGCGCCATCACGGATGTGCGTTTCGACAAAAAGCGACGCGGCGCAAGACCTTGTCGGACGGAGAGGTCTCAAGAGCACAGGAAAAGCTCTCAGAACATCTGGACGGTGACCTCAGGCTGGAGGAACTTTCGGATGAGTGCGGCATGTCGCCACTAGAATTTGTGTCCGCCTTCGAGGAAACCGTCGGCGGCTCCGTTCACGCCTGGAGGGACGACCTCAGGATTGAGCGTGCGAAGCGCCTGTTGGTCCGCGGCTACGAAGCAAGAGAAGTGGCCGCGCTCCTTGGTTATGAGCAAGTTTCCGACTTCGTCGGCGATTTCATCCGAAAAGTCGGGACCGACCCGCGTGGTGTCCACTGACTACCACTACCGGTCGCTCTTTTGCACTTTCGTACGGATTCAATTTGCTCTTTGTTTGCCTCCTCTCCGCACTATGCAATGGGTCGATCGTGCCAATAGTTGTTCGCCGCAGCGATGGCTTGAAAGTTCATCGCAATGATTTGGCAGGCCATTAAAATGGTTTCGGCATCGTCCTCGTAGATCACCACCAGCCGGTCCCGTATGCTCTTCGAAGGCTGGACCTTCCTCACCATTTCCCATGCAAGCCTGGCGGCCAGATCGACGCCTTCGCGGGGGGTTGCGGTTTCAAGTGATGCAGCGAACTCTTTCACGGATGCCTCCCAGCTTCTTTTGCCGTTGCAGGATAGTTCACTCAGGTTGGCAGGTATTGGACGGTGGCGCCGCTGCTTGCACTATCCGGCCATTCCGTACTGCACCTGAATGTTCAATTTGATGGCCCGATTTGGAAAAGAATGACAGTTGCGGAAAATCCGGATTGTGGCGTCTCGGGCAAAATTGCGTGGTGAATATAGCGAAAAGGAGCAATCGCATGTCGAACCTCACTTCCGCCAATTTCCGGATCAAACGTTGCATGGCGGCATCAGTCTTTTGGGCCGCCATGATAACGTCGGCCGCCTGGGCGGACGGGCAGAAAGAAACGCCGCAGGACCTCATAAACACACTCCACGGGACATTTGGTGCGCACCACGAACGGGCGGTGCACACCAAGGGCGTGATGGTCGTTGGTACATTCACGCCGACTAAGGACGCGAGTAAACTCACGAAAGCTTCCGTGTTCTCCGAAGGAAAACTCCCCGTCGTTGCGCGTTTCTCCCTTTTTGCCGGCGTGCCCGACATTCCAGATACGGCGAATGGCGCGGCACCAACCGGCCTAGCGATCAAAATCAAGGCCAAGGACGGGACTGAGTTTGATTTCGCCACCGATCAACACAACGGATTCGTCGTCGCGACGAGTGACGAATTCGCCAACTTTCTACGTTTGGTAGCCGCGAGCGGTCCGGGCGTGGAACATCCGACGCCGTTGGAAAAGTTCCTCGATAGCCATCCAATCTCTAAGCATTTTGTCGAGACACTCACGTCCCCCGCATCCTACGCAACTGCGACCTTCTTTGGGATCAACTCATTCAAATTTACCAATGGTGACGGAAAGTCGGCGTTTGTGCGCTATCGCTTTGTGCCGAAAGCCGGAGAGCACTACTTGAATCCCGAGGAACTCAAAAGGATGCGACCGAACTATCTCCAAGAGGAAATCGTGTCGAGGATTTCCAAGAAGCCGGTCGTGTTCGATTGGTATGCGCAGGTGGCCGAAGATGGCGACAAGATCGAAGACCCGTCTATTGCATGGCCGGAGAGCCGCAACCTCGTAAGGCTTGGCACATTCAACTTCGATGGCTTACCGCGCGATAAGGCCGTCGCCGACAAGCAAACGCTTTTCCTCCCGGGTACCAGTCACCCTGGTATCGAACCGGCTGACCCCATGCTGACGTTTCGCAACCACACCTATCCGATATCGTTCGGAGAGCGGCAGTAGGAAGCGCCAGTTGCCGGCCGCCGCCCTGTTGCGCCACGAACATTGAAAACAAAGCGCTTTTTCGGGCGCAGATGGGCCGCGTTTCGCATCCGTTCCCATCTGCGCCCATAATTATTTTGGGTGCAAGGGCAGGGCGACGTGTCTGCTTTGCGGCAAGAGGGATCATGCCGATGCAAGTGAAGCAACGTCCTGTCGGCGATCTTGCTTTCTTTTAGAACCTTGACCGTCCTCATGATGTTCCTGGCAGGACCCTGCCGGCCGATGACGTGGGCGAGCACCTCTGCACCATTTCCTCGCTTGCATGCAGTCTGAGCTCCTGAGGCGCGCACGAAGTGGAACAAAACCACAATCAGTCCGCTCGAGGTGCAGGTCACGGTCTCGACGACCATCGAACGAGGGCGAGCAATGTGTTAATCGTCCTGGAAGGCATGAGATTTGAACGGACGCATCAATGGCTGGATCGGGCGGTGAACGCATATCTCGCAAGCTCGCGGCGCTGTCGGCCAAACTCCGGTGAAGCCGGCGGGCTGTCGAATGAGACTGCACAAAAATCGTGAATACTCACTGAGGGATGAGGCAATGGACGAAGATCATACGAAACGCATGATCCTTGAATTCCTGAGGAAGCACACTTTGGCGGTCATTGCGACATGCCACGGCAATGGAACGCCGGAGGCGGCTACGGTCGACTTCTCCGTGCGGGAGTGTTCGACACTTTCAAAGACACCCGGAAGTTCAACAATCTTGCGGAGCGTCCCGGCGTCGCGTTCGTTGTCGGATGGAACGACAACATCACGGTTCAATATGAGGGTGAGGCAACAAGGGTTCCTGCCGCAGATATCGAACAATACCAGGAAGCCCATCTCAACAGCGTCCCGGCCGAAAGGGAGTTCATCGAGAGAGGGGCCGAGATGTTCAAAGCAACGCCGCGGTGGATTCGATATTCCGATTTCAACAAGGAGCCTCCCGAGCTGATCGAGATTCAATTCTGACAGACGCAACGGCTTCGGGTCGCCGTCCGAGGGCGTCGGCTAAATCGTGACACCCGCCTTGTGGGCAAGATAACCTAGAGGATCGCGGAGGCTCAGCAAACCCGATCATCAAGATAAATGTGGCGCTCCCAACGGTCGCGAATCGTGGGCTCGGCGACGTGTTTCGTTCTCGGAACGGCTGCTTTTGGCAGTGGGTTCAATTGATCGCCGCAACACATTCGGAAATTTTTTCCGCGGGCGTCTGATAAAGCAAGGTCTTTCTTGGAGGTTCGTTGAGCTGCCAGGCGATAGCATTGAGCTGGGCTTGGCTATGTACGGACAGGTCGGGCGGAAAAATGGCCTTCAGGCCTCACGAACGAAGTCCTTTTGCAGGGCGACCTCGTCGGTCGGAGCGAGCCTACTTGCCAGACAGCATCGTTTGCAGGACCCCATCGCGTCGAACTAGACCATGGAAGAGCGCTGCCGCCAGATGCACCATCACGAGGGCAAAGAACGCGAAGGCGAGATAGAAATGCGCGCTCCACAGCATAGTATGGAGGCTCGCGCTCTGCGGTAGGATCGGCGGAAGGCGGAACCCACCAAAAAGCACGATGGGATAGGCGGCTGCGGACATCATGGCCCAGCCGATCAGGGGCATGCCGATCATCAGCGCGTACAAGGCAACATGGGAGAGATGCGCGGCAAGTCTCATCGGCTCGGGAAGGTCTGCAGGCAGTGCTGGTGCGCCTGATACGGAGCGCACCAAAAGACGAACCAAGGCAAGAACGAGAATGGCGATTCCCAGCGTCTTGTGGGCTATCAGCAGCGGTACGTACTGCCGTCCGATGGTCGAGACCATTCCGACGCCGATGAATAGCATGGCCAGAATTCCGATCGCCATCAGCCAATGCAACAAACGCTGAACGGCGGAGAAGCGTGTTTTTATGTCCGTCATGGCTTTGCGCTCACTGCTGTTCGAGGATAGTGGTTCGCCTCACTGGTCCGCAGATCATAGGATCTGGCATAAGCTGCCGATCGGGCTGCCGGGAACGGGTCATCGGCTACCTTAATACCGTCAGGCAAAATGGTCGGGTCAAAATTGATATCCCGGCAGGGACCATCGACCTCCGGCTCGATTTTCTGCACCACGAGCGTTCCAGCTTCGACAGTACGCCGCTCGGGCGGCCAGGCCCTCGTCGGATCCGATGTTGGATCTGAGGGGTCGGCAACGGTCAGCACGAGTGTCCAGCGCTGCGGCGATTTGGCAACGCGCTCAGTAATGTCTTCTTCGAGATGATTGGGACCGAGTTTCGCGAAATCCGCGCCGGAGATTGGCACGGCCTGCGTTTCTGGGCGCAATGACCAACGCACTGCGTTCTTTGTACCCGCGGCATCCGTGAAAATGAATGCATTGAGACTGTTAAAAGTTACCTCCGCGTAGCTGGCTGTCCAGGGAGCCTTGGTTGCCCACTCGCCAAACGCAGCGAATTCTGGATGTGCTGCCACGAAGCCTTTCATCGCTTCGGGATCCTTACTCTTCGAGGCCTCGAGCAGGTCGTAGAACCCGTGAGGCGTCGAGACCGCGAAGACGGGTGGGTCAATTAGTGCCATGCGCCAGACGCTGTTGTCAGGCGCTGAGATTTGCACGCCGACGCCCCGCACCCGCACCGTCGGATCAGCGGCGTTCGGATCAGCCGTTGCCAAGTTGAAGCGCCCGAGAACGGGGTAGTGCCCTGCGGTGAATACCGTTGCCTTCGAAAGCGCCACAGCGGTCCCATTCGCTTCAAAGGTGCCAGTGAAGCAGACGCCCTTTGCGTGATTTCGCCGATGTCCCAGCGCGGGTCCGCCCGGAGGCGCCAGGGCGCTGACAAGTTCTGTTGAAGAAAGGCGACCGGGCGAAAGCCATCCGGCAGTGTAGGCAAAGGCGCCGACGCTGAAACCGACCACCGCGGCAATCAGCATCAAAGATCCGAGAGCGGAACGCTGCGAGCCCGGCATACAAGCCTCTCCGTCTTTAGCAGTTTCTCTGCGATGCTAGGAAATCAACGCTAGTGCGTTGACAGGCGATGACGCGGGTTAAAGCGCTTCTCCTGTTCTTTGGGCACGGAGGATGGCATTGTTGTTGAGCGTGGTCAAATCGGACTTCATAACGGAAAGCGCATCCTCAATGGCCGGGATGGGGTACCTGGAAGAGGTGGCGAATCCGTGCTGTGATCGATGTTGGATGGAGCTGAGCGCCTCAAGTCATTCGACAGCTGAACTCGCTCTCCACTCGCAGTAGTCACGCTGTCAGCACGGATGAGCGTATTGGTGATCCCCGATCGGTAATCATGTCGGCGTGCCGCTGGGGCGGCTCGCAAGATCGATATTGGTCGCTTTCATGGCTCCTTCCTTTTTCGATGATCAAGCGGGCGGATCCCGGTTTGGCGCCATTACAAGGCAACAGTGATAAGCGCCTTGATGTTCACGCGCGTTGCAAGAATGGACCGAAGCATCGAAGCTTCAGGCGGGGCACGGCTCGCCAGTCACTAATCGGGCGAGAAGATCTCCAGCCTCAGAGCCAGGGACACCGAGGTCGCGAACTGAGTCCATGTGATTCCGAGCTGCCAGGATCTTCCGGACTGCCGGGAGCCCTTGCCCTCGCAAGGTAGACAGAAACGCATTAGATTGCGCATGAAAAGGATCTGTCTCTTTTGCGCCAACCGCTAGGATAACGCGGCAGTGCGGGTCGTGGTGGTGAGAGAGAGGTGTGAAGCGCGCCACCTCTTCATCCGATAGCGCAATCTCGTTTTGAAGAAACGACCGCTGCAACGGAGCGAGGTCGTAAAGACCACCGAGCAAGAACGCACCTTCGATGCGGGAGGGGATGGTACTCCCATGAAATAGGAAGCTTGCCAGGTGTGCGCCTGCCGAATGCCCGCTGACCGTTAGTGTCGAGGGGTCGCCTCCATACTCTGCGATGCGGTCAATCACCCATCGTTTGGCGCGTACGACTTGGTCGACAAGGACCTCCATCCTGTGGGCAGGCATTAATGCATAGTCGACGATGACAGCGATCGCGCCTGCCTGGGTGACGGTGTTTGCAACACAGGAATAGTCGCGCTTGGAAAACATCCGCCAATAGCCCCCATGGATGAACATGTGGACCGGAAGGTTCTTTCGTGTCCCTTCCGGATAGAAGATATCCAAGCTTTCGGAGGGACCGTCGCCATAGACGACGTTCCCAGTCATTGATAGAGTTTCGCGAGTTCTTTCACTCGCTTTCACGATCTCGCTGACAATGCTGTCGAAGTGCGCAACATGATCACGTATGCGAAATGGGTCCGTTTCCACGATTGCTCCCCAGCTCAGAAACTTGTTGCGATATATTTCGCTTCCATGAATTCGGCAATGCCATGATGCTGACCACCCTCGCGGCCAAGGCCGCTTTGCTTCACACCGCCAAACGGGGCTGCAGGATCGGATACAAGACCACGGTTTAAGGCAATCATCCCAGCCTCGATGCCGTTGGAGACCCGCAGCCCGCGTGCAAGGTCGCGCGTGTAGACGTAGGCAGCCAGGCCGTATTCCGTGTCATTGGCTCTCCGGACGGCTTCTTCCTCGGTTTCGAAGCGATAGAGCGGCGCGACCGGCCCAAAGATTTCCTCTGAGGCCATCTCTGACTCAAATGGCACATCCGCCAGAACAGTCGGAGGATAGAAATAGCCGTCACCTGCCGGGACGTCGCCGCCACAGAGCGCACGGGCTCCTCGGACCTTTGCATCGGCCACGAGGCGTGCGATCTTGTCGACCGCCTTGCGGGTGATCATTGGACCGCATTCGGTGTCCCCGGAAACTCCCGACCCCATAATGAGCGCGCCCATGCGCCTCGTGAGGCCTTCGGCAAATGCATCGTATATCCCCGACTGGACGTAGAAGCGGTTGGCCGCGGTGCAGGCTTCGCCGGCGTTTCGCATCTTGGCGATCATCGCACCGTCAAGGGCCGCTTCCAGGTCTGCGTCGTCGAACACCACGAAGGGTGCGTTGCCGCCCAACTCCATGGAGCAGGAGATGACATTCTTCGCAGCCTCCGCCAAGAGGCCGCGACCGACACCAGTCGATCCTGTAAAAGAGAGCTTTCTGACACGTGGATCCGCGAGAACCTCTGCCGTTAATGGTCCGGGGCTGGTCGTCGTCAGTACGTTTACGACACCGTTCGGCACCCCGGCCTCCTCATAGATGGCAGCCAATGCGTAAGCAGTCAGCGGTGTTTCGCTGGCGGGCTTGAGTATCACGGTGCAACCAGCAGCAAGCGCAGGCGCGATCTTCCGGGTAGCCATCGCCGCCGGAAAATTCCACGGCGTGATCAGCAGGCAGATGCCTATCGGCTGGTAGTCGACGATGATGCGATTGGTGCCTGATGGCGCTATGCCGAACTCGCCCGTAATGCGGACAGCTTCTTCCGCATTCCAGCGGAAGAACTCGGCTGCGTAGGCGACCTCACCACGCGCGTCGCGCAACGCCTTGCCATTTTCCAGCGAGATAAGTGTCGCCAGCATCTCGGAGCGCTCGATCATAAGCTCGAAGCACCGGCGCAGGATCTCGGAGCGCTTGCGTGGCGGCGTAGCCCGCCATCCCGGCGCTGCAGCGGATGCAGCTTCGACACTGGCGCGGGCATCCTCGATCGTGGCATCCGGCACGGTGGCGAGAACCTCGCCCGTCGAAGGGTTCACGACGTCGATTGTCCGACCGGACCGAGATGGCTGCCAGGCTCCATCGATGTAGAGGCCGCGTGCGGTCGCCGTGAGATCCGGCAGGTGGTGGTCGACTTGAGGTATGTGGTGGGCAATGGTCATGATGCTTCCCCGATTCTCTTAGATGGCGGATGCGGCGAGATCGCCTTCGTAGGCCGCTCTGACGAGACGCTTCATGGCGTCGAGGTCAAAAGACCGCGGATTGTTTTTGATGAGCCTGTCGATGCCGAAGGCCTGTTCAGCGGTCCAGTCCAGCTTGTCGGCGGCAAGGCCCAGATCCGCGAGCGTCCGTGTAATGCCTATTGTTGCAAACAGTCTGCGGATCTCTTCGATGGCGGCCAGTGCAAGTTCTTCCTCGCTACCGTTCGCGTTGTCGAGGCCGAGTGCGGTGCCGATTTCGGCCATCTCGGCAGCAGACACGGATCTGTTGTAATTCATCACATAAGGCATCATGGTAGCGACACCGAGACCGTGTGCTGTGTGGGTCAGCGCTCCGGCCGGATATTGGATTGCGTGAGCTGCAGCGGTCCCTGCAGTCCCGAAGGCACATCCGGCCGCCAACGCACCCATCATGACATCGGCCCGTGCGTCTTCATCGGAGCCATTCTTGCAGGCCCTCTCCAGGCTGCGGCCGAGAAGCTTGATCGCCAGCAACGCGAAATGATCGGTAAGAGCGCTCTTTCCGATGAATACATGGTTCTGAGCAAGCAGCGGATCGGTACCGCGTCGCGCCGCGGTGAAGGCCTCGATTGCGTGGGTGAGGGCGTCGGCCCCCGCAACCGCCGTCAGTCCGGGCGGGCAGGTCATCGTAAGTTCGGGATCGCAGATGGCGGTTGTGGCGATCAGATAGGGACTGGATATCCCGACCTTGAGCGTGCGTTCGGAATCGGAAATGACAGCGACGGGCGTGACTTCGGACCCCGTCCCCGCCGTCGTCGGCACAGCGATGATCGGAAGCGTCGGGCCGGGCACCTTGTACTCGCCGTAGTAGTCCTTCAACTGCCCGCCATGGCTAAGGAGCAAGGCGGCACACTTTGCCATGTCCAGGCAGCTCCCTCCACCAATGCCAATCACCATGTCCGGGTGAAAGGTTCGTGCTTCCTCCACGCAGACGGAAACTGTCTCGATGGGAACGTCCGGCTGGACACCATCGTGGATCAGTACTGCGATCGAGGCGGCCTCGAGCGCCTTCACGATATCCGCGAAGACGGGCGTAGCAGCGAACCGCTCGTCAGTGCATAGCAACGCACGCTTGCCCAGCCTCGTGGCAATGTGCGGGAGGGCATGACGTTGTCCCTTGCCGAAGAGAATTTCCTGGGGAAGCCGAATGGCGGCGAAAAGGGTCATTGTGCATGTCCTTTAACAAGTGCTTCGTTTGAGCGGGAAAGGGCGTTAAGTTCGTCCCAAAGCCTTCCAGGAATCTCGATTCCGTCGCAGAGCGCCTGCTGGCGGCGCGACCAGGTGCCGTCGCCAGGGACCGTTACTGGTCGTGTGGGCTCGGCTGGACGCGATTTCCGGATGCGATCGAGGTAGGTACTGAAGCAAGCGAGGAGGTCGGGCTGCTTGCCGGCGTCGATGGCAATCAACACGTCCCCCTTGTTGCAGATGGCATCGGCATCCAGCGTTCCCCGGACGTCAGGCGCAGTCGATGAGTCCGCAATCGAGGCCACCAGCAATTCAAGTGCCATACCAAGAGCGTATCCCTTGGCGTCGCCGAACGGAGCGATCGACCCGTTCATTGCAGCGGCGGCGTCGGTCGTCATTTCTCCGTCGCTGTCGCGTGCCCAACCCTCCGGGATCGCGCATCCGTTTGCCGCATGGTGATGGATCTTCCCCATTGAAACCACAGAGGTCGCGAGATCGACGACCAGCGGTCGGTCCGCAGTCGGCACGGCAATCGCAAGGGGATTGGTTCCGAGGAGGGGCGTTGTTCCGCCATATGGGTGGACGAGTGCCTCGCTCGAAGATAGCGCGATCCCGATGATGCCTTCTTTCGCGAGGTGCTCTACGTAATAGGCGAGCATCCCCAGGTGGTTTGAGTTCCTGATGCCAGCAACGGCGACGCCTGTCGAAGAAGCGCGTTCAGAGAGCATGGTGCATGCCTGGAGAGCGACCACTGGCCCCAGTCCGCGCAGACCGTCGATCTTCAGGAATGACGGCGTTCGCCAGTGTGATTTCCCTTGGGTGCTTGGATCGATGAGACCATTGCCAATTCTCTGAAGAATCCTCGGCAGCCTTTGAAGGCCATGCGATGGATGACCTCTCAACTCTGCTTCGACGAGAACGTCGGTTTGCTGCAAAGCGTATGAACGAGGGGTCCCTTTTTCCTCGAGAAGGTTCCTCACCAGGTCCGCCGCTATCTCCCTCTTTACTCTCACGACAGCTCCAAATAAAATCCTATAGGATATAGTATTGAATATCGGCGAGCATCGTGTTAGCGATTGGTTCTGTCAAGAGGCAATAGATGATGCAGAATAGAACACCCACGATCGTTAACGATGCGCCGGACACGGGCGCGTTCATCCCGAGGGCCAATAGTCTTGCGGGAAGCGTGTATGAGGCAATCTTCGCCCAATTGATGGCTTTGAAGATTCCCCCAGGCGCAAGGATCAATGTCGATAATCTGGTGCGCGAACTGAATGTCTCGCAGACGCCCATCCGCGAAGCGCTTGGGCGGCTGGAAGGGGAGGGACTGGTAGTCAAGACCCACCTAATCGGTTACAGCGCGGCTCCCCAGATCGCCCGACGCCGCTTCGACGAGCTCTATCAGCTGCGTCTTCTGCTTGAGCCGGACAGCGCAGCCAGAGCGGCCCTCGCGATGGACGATGAAAAGCTTGCAACGCTTCGCGAAGCAGCCGGAGTGATGGGGCGACGTGATGGCACCGATGAGCGCCTTCGCTATTCGACATTCGCGCGCCAGGACGCAATGTTCCACGACCGTATCCTCGAATATGCGGGCAACGAGCTCATCCGCGAGACGCTCAATCACCAGCACACGCATTTCCATATCTTCCGTCTGATGTTCCACTCACGGGTGACCGAGGAGGCTCTCGACGAACACGAAGCGTTACTGACGGCATTCGCCGCAGGCGACGCCTCCGCCGCCGAGAAGGCGATGCGCGTCCACCTTGAGCATTCACGGGACAGGCTGCTCCCAGCTTTCGATTGAGGAATCTGCGATGTCGAGCGTTGTCAGCATTCACAGAGATGGAAGAGCGCCCGTGGTTCAGGCCGATGACCTCGCACGTCAGCCGGTGTTGCGTGCCGAAAACCTTTCCAAGGAATATGGCCCGGTCACGGTTCTTTCGGATGTGACACTCGACATCCATCCCGGCGAGATTCACGCGATCATCGGCGAGAACGGTGCCGGCAAATCGACTTTCATGCGGCTTCTGTCCGGCTACGCCGAACCTACAGCAGGTTCGCTGAGCATGGACAAGGGGGTGGTCCGTTTTGTCGGGCCTGAGCAGGCCCAGCAGGCTGGTATTGTTCTGGTCCACCAGGAAATTCTGCTTGCCGATGCCCTGACTGTCGCGGAAAACCTGTTCCTCGGCCGCGAATTGATGCGCAACGGAGTCGTTGACGACCGGACGATGCGCCGTCTCGCCGCTGAGAAGCTGGCTGAACTCGGAAGCATGGTTTCCCCCAATGCGCTGGTGCGAAACATCTCGCTTGCCGACCGCCAGCTTGTCCAGATCGCTCGGGCGCTGCTGGATGATCATAGGCTGGTGATCTTCGACGAACCGACAGCCGTCCTTACGGGGGACGAGGTCGAGCGATTGCTCTCGATCATCCTGCAACTCAAGGCGCAGAAGATTGCTGTCCTCTATATCAGCCACCGTCTCGACGAGGTGCAGCGAATTGCCGACAAGGTAACGGTGCTGCGCGACGGCAAACTGGTCGGCACGCACCCGGGCCACAGTCTCAGTCAGTTGGACATGGCGCGTCTTATGGTCGGACGCGACCTCGCGGCGCTCTATCCGGAAAAGTCACCCGCGGCCGCGGGTGAAAGGATGCTTTCAGTCCGGAACCTGTCAGTTCCGGGTTTTGCAAAGGATATCACCTTTGACGTTCGCAAGTCCGAGATCCTCGGCTTCGCCGGAATGATCGGGGCGGGCCGGACGGAGCTATTCGAAGGCATCATGGGGTTGAGACCGGCAACTGGCGAGGTCGAGCTCGAAGGCAAGTCGATCAACATTCATTCGGCGCGGGCGGCGATCGACGCCGGGATCGGTTACTTGACCGAGGACCGGAAGGGAAAAGGCCTTCTTCTCCAGGAGCGGCTTGCACCCAACCTCACCCTGTCCGCGCTTCAACGGTTTCATCCCGGTTTGTTGATGCGGCGACGCCGCGAACAGACCGCTCTGACACAGGCCGTCGATCAATACGACATCCGATTGAAGAGTTTGGGGGTGAAAGCAGGACAGCTATCCGGTGGCAATCAACAAAAGCTTCTGCTTGCAAAGATATTGTTGGCCGCGCCCTCGGTCGTCGTCATCGACGAGCCGACGCGTGGCATCGATATCGCCAACAAGGCGCAGATTTACGCATTCATCCAGCGGCTCGTGATGGAGGGGAAGGCGTGCGTCGTGATCTCCTCCGAAATGCAGGAACTGATCGGGATCTGCGATCGAATTCTTGTGATGCGGGAAGGGCGCATCGCGGGGGAGGTCTCAGGAGACGAAATGACGGAGCACAACGTCGCGCTTCTGGCGACAAGCGACGTTGCTCCGGGAAAAGGCGAGGGAGGAAACAGATGACTGTCATTACGGGTTCGACCCCGGTCAAACCGGAGCGGGAATGGAATATCGGATGGGCGGATGTGGGACCATTTGTGGCTCTGATCGCATTGCTGGCAATCGGTTTTGCGGTCAATCCGGATTTCCTCTCCGCGACCAATCTCGGCAACGTCATCACCCGCAGCGCCTTCATTGCGATCATCGCGGTCGGAGCAACCTTCGTCATCTCTTCGGGGGGCCTTGATCTCTCCGTGGGCTCCATGGCCGCATTCATCACCGGGATCACGATCATGTTCATGAACCGGATGGCACCCGACTGGGGTGTTTCGGCAATCCCGGCCGGGATGGTGGTGGCGATTGCCGTGGGTCTCCTCTGCGGATTGATGAACGGCATTATTGTGACTGTCGGCAAGATCGAGCCGTTCATCGCGACGCTCGGAACAATGGGCATCTTCAGGGCACTGATCACGTACATGTCCGACGGCGGCACGATCCCCATCGATCGCACTCTCCGCGACGCGTACCGCCCCGTGTACTTCGGCACCATCGCGGGCATCCCGTTGCCGATCCTGATCTCGATTGCCGTCGCTGTCGTCGCCTCGTTCATTCTCTACAAGATGAAGTACGGGCGCAAATGCGCCGCGGTCGGGGCCAACGAGGACGTTGCCCGCTATTCCGGCATCTCGATAATCAAGACCCGCACGATCGCCTACGCCATCCAGGGGGCCTGCGTTGCGATCGCCGCGATCTGCTACGTGCCGCGTCTTGGCGCGGCCACCCCGACGACTGGCGTTCTCTGGGAACTCCAAGTCATCACGGCAGTTGTCATCGGCGGAACCGCACTCCGCGGCGGCAAGGGTCACGTCTGGGGCACGGTTGCCGGAGCGGTCATCCTTGAACTCATCGCCAACCTGATGGTGCTATCCGACTTCGTTTCCGAATACCTGGTGGCGGGCGTCCAGGGCGTGATCATCATCATCGCGATGCTCATTCAGAGGTTCTCGAAATAATCCGCGTCCGGACCGCGCGGCGAATGAATTTTGTCGGTCCTATTCTGGGAGGAATGAATGTTGAAGAGGAAATGGGTTGTGGCACTCGCCGCAAGCACGGTGCTGCTCGCGGGTCACGCATTGGGCGCCGACAAGAAAGTGGTCGCCGTGTCGATCCCGGCTGCCGACCACGGTTGGACGGCAGGCATCGTCTATCACGCGCAGGCCGCAGCAAAGGAAATCAATGCCGCGTTTCCGGACGTGGAGGTGGTGGTAAAGACCTCGCCTTCGGCTACGGCGCAGGTGAGCGCGCTTGAGGATCTGTCGGCCGGACGCAAACTCGATGCGCTGGTGATCTTGCCTTACACGTCCGAGGAACTGACGACCCCCGTCAAGGCGGTGAAGGATGCGGGAACCTTCATCACGGTCGTCGACCGCGGCCTGAACGATCCAACGATCCAAGACCTATACCTGGCTGGCGATAACATCGCCGTCGGACGCAACACTGCAAAATTCATGATCGACAAGCTGGGCGGCAAGGGGAACCTCGTCGTGTTGCGGGGAATTCCGACAGTGATCGACGACGAGCGCATTCAAGGATTCCAGGACGCGATCAAGGGCACTGACCTCAAGGTACTCGACATCCAGTATGCGAACTGGAACAGTGACGAGGCCTTCAAGCTGATGCAGGACTATCTGGCCAAATACCCTCAGATCGACGCCGTATGGGCAAACGACGACGACATGCTGCTTGGGGTGCTCGAAGCGGTCAAGGAATCCGGGCGCAAGGATATCAAGCTGGCACTCGGCGGCAATGGCATGAAGGACATCGTCAAGAAGGTCATCGACGGAGACGCCATGACCCCGGTCGAAACGCCTTACCCGCCAGCGATGATCAAGACAGCGATCTACATGACGGTCGCCAACTTGGTCGGACAGGCTCCCACCAGAGGAAACGTCAAGCTCGACGCGCCTCTCATCACGCAGGCGAACGCGAAGGAATACTACTTCCCGGACTCGCCGTTCTAATCATAGAAACAGGGGTGGCAAGGAGCCACCCCGCCGCATGGACAAAGAGGAGTAAATCATGCCAGGCAAGAAGATACTGATGCTGACCGGCGAATTCACCGAAGAGTACGAGATCTACGTTTTCCAGCAGGCGATGGAAGCAGTTGGCCATACGGTCCACGTCATCTGCCCTGACAAGAAAGCCGGAGATCTTATCAAGACCTCGCTTCATGACTTCGAAGGCGATCAAACCTATACCGAGAAGCTCGGGCACTTCTTCACCATCAACAAGACATTCTCAGAAGCCGAAGTGCAGCTAGACCAATATCACGCCGTTTATGCTGCCGGTGGCCGCGGTCCGGAATACATCCGCACCGACAAACGTGTGCAGGCCATCGTCCGTCATTTCCACGAGAAGCAGAAACCGATCTTCACGATCTGCCATGGCGTGCAGATTCTTATTGCGGTCGACGGCGTCGTGCGCGGGAAGAAAGTCGGTGCGCTCGGCGCTTGCGAGCCGGAAGTCACACTCGCAGGCGGTACCTATATCGACCTTTCGCCGACCGAGGCCTACGTTGACGGCACCATGGTATCCGCAAAGGGATGGACGGCGCTCGCCGCATTTATCCGGGAATGCCTGAAAGTGCTCGGGACAGAGATTCACCACCGGGATGATGTTGCACAGGCAGCGTAAGCTCCTGCGACCTCTCCATCAGGGTCGCCGTCACCCGGCGGCCCCAAACCAGAAGTTTCACTGCTTCCGATGCACCATTCGTTTGCGGCCAAGCGTGAAGGGGTGGGGCCCTCTACGGTCTGCATGGGATCTGTCGAGCCTCCCCTGGTCGTTTTGAGAAGTCAAAGGTTCGCAACGAAACTTCGACTGCACCGCCATCAGATGTAACGGCAGGTTCAGAAGCGACGGCCTGATCAATCCTACTTCGAAGGCAACGATGGAGCGACATATCACTCTTCTCGTTCGGCGCGCGATCGCTGCCGCCATCGCCAGGAAATATAGGAAGCCTCGGATGCAACATTCACCGGATCTTGATGCAGTCATCAACAACGGCGGGGCCGCCTCGCTACGTCGCAGTTTTACTCGGAACTGATGGTGCGCGCTCGAGTATCCGGAAAGGCTATCGCTAAGGCGGATGGATATATTGCAGCCACAGCAGCGGCCAACGGCCTTTCGGTTACAACACGCGATACAAGCACCTTCGAAGCCGTTGGATTGAAAGTTATTAATCCATGGCTTTTGCATAGCCGCCCAACCTTGAAAAATGCGCGATGACGTCAGGCAGGTCCTCGATCATTCGTGCCCTATAGAGGCGCCCGCAGCGGTGGCCGCGGGCACGTCCTGGAGGAGCTTATGGGGATCAGCGCTGCTTGGAGACAGTGCGGAGACGAACGGTCCAGCCGTAGTGGGTTTCGTAACCCTTGACGTCAGCGCGGTAGACGACGCTGTCGACGACCGCCGAAATCGGCTGCAGGGTCGGAACGAGGTCCTCGTAGCGCTTCTGGATGTCCTCATACATTGCCTTCTGCTTCCCCTGGTCGCGTTCCACCAAGGCTTTGGCCGACATGTCGTTCAGCTGCTGGTCGAAGAAAGAGGTCCGCCAGCCGATAATTCCGCTGAGCTTGGCATCGTCGGCATTGTTTGGATTGATGACTAGTGCTCGTAGGTTGGAATGCGGATGCGGCTCCTGACCACCGCCGCCGCGGCCGACGATCATCTCGAACTTGCGTTCGCGCATCGGGCCATAGATCTGGTCTCCGGCCCCCTGGACGATCTCGGCCTTGATGCCAGCCTGGGCCAGCGTCGCCTGGATCGCGGTGGCGGTGTCGGCAAACGGCGGCTCGTTGAGCGTCAGCAGCTTGACGGCGAAACCGTTCGGATAACCCGCCTTGGCGAGCAGTTCCTTGGCCTTGGCGACATCGACCTTGTAGTCGGGATCCGGCAGGGCGCCGATCACCCCCTCTGCGACTGGGCGCAGACGCTTGGCGCCGTAATTCGGCATGATCGTCTTGTTGATGCCGTCGTAGTCGATGAGATAACGGATCGCCATTCGGACATCCTGGTTCTTGAACCGTTCGTCCTTCATGCTGACTGCGAGGAAGTAGAAGCCCGAGCTTGGCGTGCTCTGGACTTCGACATCCTTGTTCTTGCTGAGTGCGGCGATATCCGGAACGGAAAGACCGATCGCGACATCGACGTCACCCTTTTCCAGCATCAGGCGTTTGGTCTGGGACTCCGGAAGGTGACGGAAGATGACCCGCTCCATCTTGGGTTTTTCGCCCCAGTAATCGTCGAACCGCGTCAGTATGAGCATTTCGTTGGAGGACCAGCGCGTCAGGTTGAAGGCTCCGGAGCCGGCGGCATTGACCTTCAGCCAGGCCGCGCCCCTGTCGCCATTGGTCTCGTGGGACATGACGGTCTTCATGTCGACGACTGCGCTCGCATCTGGCTTGCCGAAGATATCGAGGGTGAGCTGCGGATCGGTCGCTTGGGCGGGCTTGAGGGTGATCTTGTTGCCGTCCGCCGTCAAAAGCGAGTCGATATTGTTGCCCCTGTAGCCAAAGGACGACCAAACGCCCGCGCCGACAAGACCAAGGCCGATGTTGCGCTTAATTGACCAGACGACGTCTTGCGCTGTCACCGGGTTGCCGGAGCTGAACGTCGCGCCGTCTCTCAGCGTAAAGGTGATCGAACCATCGTCGGCGATCGTCCAGGAGCTCGCAAGGCCCGGATTGACGGTCTTCTTGTCGGCGCCCAGTTCCACCAGCGTGTCGTAGAGATTGGTGATGACGCCGGTCGCCTCGCGCCCCGAGATCGCAGCCGGATCTAGAGTAAGGATATTGTTCATGCTCAGGCCGACGATCAACTGGTCGGCAGGCGTGTCCGCAAATGCGACCATCGGCGCGGACAGCGTCAAAGCCGTGGCGAGCGCCACATGCCTCATCCATTTCATTGGGGTTCCTCCATTCTGGCGCTCACGGTAAGACATCATATGAGCTGATGTCTTGTATGAAGACCTAAACAGCTTCCTTCGTCAACATATGCTGGCAGTATCGCGTAAATTTGTCTAAATACGGAAACCACGGGGCTTCGATGGAGCCTTGGCATCGTATTTCTGACGCCTTGTCATATGATAAGATTGCTGTTACCCGACATGGGTTCGGTCCGAATAGGAGGAGTAGGATGAAGCGGCTTCTGATCACCGGAGCTGCCGGCAGTATGGGCATGGCCATGCGGCAACGACTCGGCCATTTGGCCGAAACCATTCGCGTTTCCGATATCACCCCGCTGACGGCGATGACGCCCAATGAGGAACCGGTCAGCTGCGACCTGATGGATGCTGACGGTGTGATGCGAATGGTGGAAGGCTGTGACGGTATCTTGCACTTCGGCGGCATCCCGTCGGAAAACACCTTCGACAGTATTCTGGAGGCCAATATACGCGGCCTCTACAATCTCTACGAAGCGGCACGCAAGCATGGCAAGCCGCGCATCCTGTTCGCCAGCAGCAATCACACGGTTGGCTTCTATCGCCAGGACCAGTTCATCAGCGTCGACCAGCCGACCAAACCGGACGGCCTCTACGGCGTATCGAAATGTTTCGGCGAAGCTCTGGCGCAGATGTATTTCCACAAGTTCGGTCAGGAGACGGCGATCGTCCGCATCGGTGCATGCTGGCCGAAGCCGACGACGGTGCGAATGCTGGCGATCTGGCTGAGCTTCGACGACATGGCCTCGCTCGCCGAGCGAGTGTTCAAAGCGCCCTATCTCGGTTGTCCGACGATCTGGGGCGTTTCCGACAACCAGGCGAAATGGTGGGACAATTCGGCTTCCGCCTATCTCGGCTGGAAACCGAAGGACAATTCTGAGACCTATCGCGCCGAACTGGAGCGCAGCCCCGGCATCCCGGACAAGGACTCGTCCCAGGCAAAATGGCAAGGCGGTGGTTTCGTCGACGAGCCAATCTATATCGAGCCTCCGCGCTCCCCGATCCGGTAAAGTCTCATGAAAATTACCCACCTCACCACCACCGCCGTCAGCCTGCCTCTCGCCGAACCGCTCGGCAATGCCACCGCCACCATTCGCCAGCTCTCCTGCATCGTCGTAGACCTCGGCACCGATGAGGGATTGCGGGGTGAAAACCTCATCTTCACCATCCGGCCGGAGCAGGTAAAGCTTCTGGACGCCATGGTGCATGTGCTGTCCGACGCTGTGATCGGCCTTGATCCGGACGATACCGGCGCATTCTGGGCGGATGCCTGGCGGCGCATCAACTTCATCGGCTTCACTGGCGTCTCGATCATGGGTATTTCGGCGATCGACGGAGCTATGTGGGACCTCAGAGCCAAGCGCGCTGGTCTTTCTATCTCGCGGATGCTCGGCAGGTGCCGGGAGACAATTCCAGCCTATGCGAGCGGCGGGTTGTGGCTCACCCAGGACATCCCGGCACTGGTGCGCCAAGCCGAGGGTTTCGTCGCGCAGGGTTTCAAGGCGATGAAGCTGCGACTTGCCGGAAGGATCGAAGTCGACCTGCCGCGGGTCAAAGCCGTCCGGGCGGCGATCGGCAGCGAGATCGCGCTGATGGTCGATGCCAATCAGGTGCTGGATGCGGATGCCGCCATCAGGCTCGGCGATGCGTTGGCGCCATTCGACATCGCCTGGTTCGAGGAACCTGTACCGGCGCATGCCCTCGAGGCTTCGGCCAAGGTGGCGAACGCCCTGCGAATACCGATCGCCTCAGGGGAGAACGAATACACTCGTTACGGCTTTCGGCGGATGATCGAAGCAGGCGCCGCCTCTATTCTCATGCCCGATCTTCAACGGGTCGGTGGTGTAACCGAATTTGCGCGCGTCGGCGCGCTGGCGGCGAGCTTCGACTTGCCGATTTCGTCACACCTCTTCCCGGAAATGAGCTTACAGCTCCTTGCTCATGTGCCTACGGCTCATTCTCTCGAATACATGGATTGGTTCGCTCCGCTCTATCAGGAGAAGATCGATCTTATCGACGGTCTGGCGCGGGTTCCCGATGCGCCGGGTTGGGCAATGGCATTGGATCGCGCTGCTATTCGGTGCTACAGCCTGTGACAACAAGCACTGCGGAACGGCGGGAGCCTTCCCAAGGAAGCCGCCTTCGCCGTTTGCGTTTCCGGCGAAGATGAGAACCGGCGTTCCTGTCGTGAACGAGACACTTGAAGGACGCGCCGGCTACCTGAAGGCATTCACAATTGCAGTCGGCGTCTTTGGACGCTACGCCTCAGATCGACGCGGCTCACCTCTTCGAGGACATCGGTTTAAGGAGCTCCTTACGGGCCAGTGCCCGGGAGTTGCTCTCCATGGGCTCTTGCTATCGGGAGGTGTTTCTGACCGTCAGGGCAATTGCCGCCCGCTCGCGAAAATACGGATCGCTGCCGCGTGGGCATATCATACAACTTGACTAATGAGATATTATGACAGATAGTATCACCAGTCGATCGGGAGTCGGCAAAGGAGGATTTTCGATGTATCACATGAAGGCAATGATTGCTGCAGCGGTTATCGGCGCAGCATGCTGGAGCGCACCGCTTCGTGCCGAAACGCCGCCAAATATGCTTGTTGTTGGCTTCTCGATGAACAATATCCTGACATTGGATCCGGCGGCCATTACCGGCAAGGAGACGGTCCAGGTTCTCGCCAACATATACGACAACCTGGTTTCACTCGATCCTGTCAACAGGTCCGAGGTTACACCTCAGCTCGCGGAGAGCTGGGTCGTCAGCGATGACAAGTCGAAGATCACTTTCACCTTGCGAGACGGGGCGACCTTTGCTTCCGGCAACCCCGTCACGTCCGAGGACGTCGTCTGGTCGTTGAAGCGGCTGATGTCATTGAACCTGGCCCAGGCGTCGTTCTTGAAGACCCATGGGTTCACTGCCGACAACGCCGAGGCAAGCTTCACCGCTCCGGACGTCAAGACCGTGGTCATCACGCTTCCCAAGAAGGTTGACCCGGAACTTATCATCATGACGCTGGGCATCGTTGGCCCGGGATCGATCTATGACAGCAAGACTGTGCTGGAAAATGAAAAGGACGGTGACAAGGGTGCCGCCTGGCTGACCACGCATTCAGCGGGGTCGGGACCATTCGTCCTTGGTGAATGGCGCTCGAACGAGCGCGTCGTTCTTGATCGCAACGACAAATATTGGGGCGATAAGCCGGGGATGCGCCGCATCATCATGCGTCATCTGGCAGAATCGCAGAGCCAGCGCCTGATGCTGGAGAAGGGCGATATCGACATTGCCTTCTCGATGTCGGCGGCCGATCTCAAGTCGCTGGAAGCCAACAAGGACGTCAAGATAGAAACAATCGGTGGCAGTGGCTTCTATTATCTTGCGGTGTCGATGAAAGATGAGAAGTTCAAGAACCCGAAGGTTCGAGAGGCACTTCGCTATCTGATCGACTATCAGGGTCTCGACAAGACTGTCCTGCCGTATTTCGGCAAGCTACGCGATCGGCCGATCCCAAGCGGCATCTTCGGTGCATTGCCTGATGCCGGCTACAAGCTCGATGTCGAGAAGGCGAAGGCGCTGTTGGCCGAAGCAGGCTATCCGAACGGTTTTTCGACGACGCTCCGCGGTATTTCGGACGCGCCGTTCTTGAACCTCGCAACGGCTCTCCAGGCAACACTTGCCCAGGCGGGCATCAAGGCCGAAGTCATCACCGGGTCCGGCGATCAGATCTACGGCGCGATGCGCGAACGCAAATTCGAGTTGCTTGTCGGCCGCGGCGGCGGCGGACAGTTGCCGCATCCTGACTCCAATCTGCGCGCTATCGCCTACAACCCGAACAATTCGGATGAGGCAAAGCTGACAAACTTCCAGGGTTGGCGCACGTCGTTCTTCGACGAAAAACTGAACAGCATGATCGATGCTGCGCAGGTTGAAGGCGACAAGACTGCTCAGACTAAACTCTACGGCGATATCCAGGGGTATTATGCCGACCTCGTACCGGCGATCCAGCCTTTCTCCGAGGTAGTGGATACCGTGGGCGTGCGCGCCGATATCAAGGGGCTGGCGCTGAATCCGTCCTGGTCGACGCAATTGCGTACGGTCACCAAGGAACGCTAGGCCGCCAACACGTGCGACGGGTGTGTCCCGTCGCATATGCCATTTTGTGACTATGAAAGATCCAGCAATGAGCCATGATCGCATCTTTGCCGCCGCGCGGCAGGCCGGCACCATTATGGTGACCTTGCTCGGCCTCCTCATCCTGACGTTTTGCATCGGTCGACTGATGCCGGTGGATCCGGTGAGAGCGATCGTCGGGGAGGAGGCGGATCGCGCCACCTACGAGTTGGTCGCAGAGCGGTTGGGGGTCAATCTGCCGCTTCACACTCAATTCATCCGCTACGTCGGGGACGTGGTGCGCGGCGACTTCGGAGTTTCTATCCGCACGGGACAGCCCGTCATCAGCGACATCGCTCATGTCATGCCGGCTACGATTGAACTTGCCACCTTCGCCATTCTTTGTGGGGCTGGTTTCGGGATACCTCTCGGTATATTCGCGGCGATCAATCGTAATCGGCCAGCCGATCACATCATCCGCTTCCTGACGCTGATCGGGCATTCGATGCCGATCTTCTGGACGGGCATGATCGGCCTCATTATTTTCTATGCGGTGCTTGGGCTCGTGGGCGGCGGCGGGCGGATTTCCGACTACTATATCGGCCTTGTGCCGGAGACGACCGGCTTCATGCTCATTGACGCGGCGATCGCTGGCGACTGGGAGGTCTTCGGCGACGCGCTCAACCATCTCATCCTGCCCGCCAGCATTCTCGGTTACTCGTCGATGGCTTACATCACCAGGATGACGCGAAGTTTCATGCTCGACCAGCTTGGGCAGGAGTATATTACGACGGCGCGAGTGAAGGGATTGTCGAAGGGCCGGACGATCTGGCATCACGCCTTTGCCAATATCCGGGTTCAGCTCGTCACCATCGTTGCCTTGGCATATGGCAGCCTACTCGAAGGGGCGGTGCTGATTGAGACGGTCTTCTCCTGGCCGGGCTTTGGACAATACATCACCAACAACATGCTCATCGGCGATATGAACGCGGTCATGACCTGCGTGCTGCTTGTGGGCGTTATCTTCATCGCGCTGAACCTGCTTTCAGACGCACTCTACAAGATCTTTGATCCAAGGACGCGGTGACATGGCACCAGGACATCTTGAAATGGGCAATCTTGTTTTGACTGAGCGTCGCAACGGACCTGTTGTCATGGCGGCCAGACGTTTCGCCGCGGTCATCGGCGAGTTGCTGGCGAACCCAACAGCTGCCTTCGGCGTCATCGTCATCGCGATACTGCTGTTGACTGCGCTGCTTGCTCCCGTTCTCGCCAGCCATGACCCCAATGTCGTCGACCTCGGCAACGCTCTGGGCCGACCGAGCAGCCTTCATTGGTTCGGAACGGACGAACTGGGAAGGGACGTCTACAGCCGCCTCGTCTATGGAAGTCGGATCAGCCTGACATTCATTTTCATCGTGTCTATCATCGTTGGCCCGGTCGGACTTCTGGTTGGAACGACAGCCGGATACTTCGGCGGCTGGTGCGATACGGTGATGATGCGCATTACCGATATCTTCCTGTCGTTTCCGAGCCTGATCCTGGCGCTTGCCTTTGTCGCGGCATTGGGCGCGGGCCTGGAGAACGCGATCATCGCTATAGCGCTCACTGCCTGGCCACCAATTGCCCGCCTGGCACGAGCCGAGACGCTGACCTTTCGCGGGGCGGACTATATCGCTGCCTCGCGCATGCAAGGCGCCTCGCCACTGCGAATCATCGTAAAGTCGATCATGCCCATGTGTCTGCCCTCGGTCCTCGTCCGCATTACGCTGAGCATGGCGACGGTGATCCTCACTGCTGCTGGCCTCGGCTTCCTCGGACTTGGCGCGCAACCGCCCTTGCCCGAATGGGGTGCGATGATGGCGACGGGCCGGCGCTACATGCTGGACAACTGGTGGCTCGTTGCGTTTCCAGGCGGCGCGATCCTGCTCGTCAGTCTTGCTTTCAACCTGTTGGGCGACGGTCTTCGCGACGTGCTCGACCCGAAGCAGAAGTGAGGAACGTCACATGGCCAATCTCCTCGATGTCCGCAATCTGCATGTCAGCTATCGCGGCCGCAAAGGTGACAACCCGGTTGTCAAGGGAATCTCGTTCTCGCTCGGGCAAGAGAGGCTGGGGATCGTTGGTGAATCCGGATCGGGAAAATCCACCATCGGTCGGGCGCTACTGAAGCTTCTGCCGACGGCCAATATTACAGCCGAGCGGATGCAATTCGGTGAAACCAATCTGCTGACCTGCCGCGAGAAAGAGATGTTGCAGGTCCGCGGACGCCGTATGTCGATGATCTTGCAGGACCCGAAGTTTTCTCTCAATCCAGTCCACCGGGTCGGCGATCAGGTTGCGGAAGCCTATCGCATACACAGTGGCGCCTCACGCGGCGCGGCCAAGCAACGCACGCTGGAAATGCTGGAGGCAGTGCAGATTCGTGATCCTGAGAGGGTGTTCAGTCTTTATCCGCACGAGGTCTCGGGCGGAATGGGGCAGCGCGTCATGATTGCGATGATGTTGATCCCCGAGCCTGAGCTGATCATCGCCGATGAGCCGACCTCGGCGCTCGATGTCACTGTACGCATGCAGGTGCTGAAGATCCTCAATGACCTGGTGATCAGTAAGGGCATTGGGCTGATCATGATCAGCCATGACCTCAACCTGGTCCGCAATTTCTGTGACCGCGTTCTGGTGATGCGGTCGGGCGAGTTCGTCGAGGAACGGCAGGCGCGCGACCTGAAGAACGCAGAGCATCCCTACACACGCGGATTGCTGGCAGCGCAGCCTCACATCGGCGGTGACCGCCGCCCACTGCCTGTCTTGAGCCGCAGCCAGACCATCAAAGTCGCAACAGTTGAGGGTACACCATGAGCGCGATCGAGATTGAAGATCTATCCATTTCGCTCGGCATTGGCGTGCACGCAAAGCGCATTCTCGGGGGCGTGAACTTCAGCGTCGACAAGGGCGAGTCCTTCGGGCTAGTCGGAGAATCTGGCTCGGGCAAGTCGACGGTCCTACGGTGTATCGCCCGCCTGCTGAACGCGTGGGATGGTAGGATTGCCATCAACAACAAAGCCGTCCGCGATACGCCTCAG
This sequence comes from Rhizobium sp. 42MFCr.1, assembly GCF_000377185.1. Taxonomy (NCBI): domain Bacteria; kingdom Pseudomonadati; phylum Pseudomonadota; class Alphaproteobacteria; order Hyphomicrobiales; family Rhizobiaceae; genus Rhizobium; species Rhizobium sp. 42MFCr.1. The sequence goes on along the minus strand of NZ_KB897836.1, from coordinate 68,407 downwards.
GACGAATACTGCCGTACCGTCCAGATGGTCTTCCAGGACCCCTACGGATCGCTTCACCCGCGCCAGTCGATCCAAACCGCGCTTCAGGAGCCCCTGCGCATTCAGCGTATGGATCGCCATCAAGAACGCATGGAACAGGCGCTGATTGAGGTCGGGCTCACTCCCGCCTTTCTCCAGCGCTATCCGCACGAGCTCTCCGGCGGGCAGCGCCAGCGCGTCGCCATCGCACGCGCACTCATCCTCGATCCTTCCGTCCTGCTGCTCGACGAGCCCACTTCGGCCCTCGATGTGTCCGTTCAGGCAGAAGTGCTGAACCTCCTCTCCGAGCTTAGAGCACGCAAGGGGCTGACCTATCTCCTCGTCTCGCATGATCTCGCGGTGATCGACCATATGTGCGATCGGCTGGCGGTCATGCAGCATGGACGCATCGTCGAGATCCTGGACCGTGCGGTCCTTTCGACGGGGCGGGCGACCGATCCCTACGCAAGGGAGCTGATCCGAGCCAGTGTCGAGTACGACCAGGCAGTTTGAGCTGGCGCCAAGCGGCGCAATCGTGAGGTTGGCAGCGCCGGGCAATATGGATGAAGGCCGATGATCGACCGCGACAATCTTGCCTCCATCGCTCGACGGCATCGCGATGCGTCAGCATTTCCGTTGAGATTCGGCGGCTCTTCGGTCGACTTCGTGACGTGGCGTTCCTCGACATTGGACCATGTCGTGCAGTCGATCGATCCTGACGCATGTCATGTCGACGGGGTCGAAACGATGGAGCAATGGGATTGCTCGTCTTTTGCCGGCAAACGGTTGAGCCTTCGATTTTCCAATGGCGAGGTGGCTGAGGCCCTTCTGCTCCTGCCACACCAGCAGACACCTGCACCAGCCTTGTTGATGTTGCATGATCACGGTGCGACCTTCAATATCGGCAAGGAGAAGGTAGTCCCTGCGCCGCCAGATGGTCCGACGCGGGAAGCCGCGCGGGCGTGGGCAGATCGTTTCTATGGCGGACGTTTTCCTGGAGAAGAGGCGGCGCGGCGTGGCTATGTCGTTCTCAGCGTCGATGCGCTCGGCTGGTCAAGCCGTTGCGGCAACGGGTACGAAGCGCAGCAGGCGCTTGCCGCTAACCTGATGCAGTTCGGTGTCTCGCTTGCCTCAGTCGTTGCCATGGAGGATATCGCAGCCGCCAAATTTCTTGGCGAGTTGCCAGAGGTTGATCGGAAGCGCGTGGCAAGTTTCGGATTTTCCTTTGGCGGGTACCGCGCCTGGCAGGTCGCAGCCCTTTCTGCCGACATTGCGGCCTTCTGTGCAATCGGCTGGATGGGCACCCTGGATGGGCTCATGCAGACCGGCAGCAACCAGTTGCGCGGCCAATCGGCATTCTACATGCTGCATCCACAGATCGCGGGCAAGCTAGACTATCCCGACTTTGCCGGCCTTGCAGCGCCGAAGCCGGGCTACTTTCTGAGCGGGCGCGAGGACCGGCATTTCCCTCCAGCCGTCGTTGAGGCTGCGTTTGGCCGTCTGCGTGAGCTCTGGTCGGCCGGAAAGGGGATGGAAAACCTGAAAACGGCCATCTGGCAAGGCGGCCACGAGTTTCCCATCCCAGAGCAGGACGCTGCGCTCAACTGGCTCGATGCGGCTCTCAGGGGCTGACGAACGACGCTTCGCCAGCCCCTCTTGTTCATGCCACCAAGTTCGCCTCGATGAAGGCGAAGTTGATGTCTTCTCCAAGACCCGGCTTATCGGAAAGGTGGACATAGCCATGTTCGTCCATGGGATCGACAAGCGCGTTCAGATACTCGAAGCCGTCATCATACTCGAGGAAGGGATGCAAGAGGCCTCGTTCGTACCACTTGGCATTCTTGCTGCAGGCGGCGACGATCAGGTTCGGGGCGCCGTTGCCATGAATTTCGCAATACATGCCGAAGGACTCCGCAAGGTGCATCGACTTCATCGCAGGGCTGATGCCGCCGACATCGTGCACGCCTGTCCGCAGGATGTCGCAGGCATTCGAGGTGATCCACTCGGCGCGACTGAAGTGCTTTCCACCAGCGCTCTCCGGGCCAAGAACGGGAATGTCGAGATTGGCCGCAAGCCAGGCGTAGGAGGCCGAGCTTTGCTCGTCCATCGGCTCTTCGATCCAATCGAAGCTCAGCTTCTCCAAGCCCTTGCCGAGTTCGAGCGCCTCGGTCCGGCTATACCAATGAAACGCATCGATCATCAGGTGGATATCGGGACCAACGGCCTCCCGCACGGCCGCGCAGGCCTTCAGATCCATTTTCACATCAGGTGCCCACGAGACCGGAGGCATCCAGGTATGCAGCTTGATCCCCTTGTAGCCGCGCTTTACCAGCTTTTCGGCGAAGCGCCCGTAGTCTTCCGGCGTTGCAAGGCCGCCCTCGAGCTCATCGCCACACATGATCGATCCATAGGCCCGCACCTTGTCGCGATAGCCGCCGATAAGCTTGTGGACGGGGATAGCCAGCTTGCGTCCGGCGAGATCCCACAGCGCGCAGTCCACGATAGCAAGCGTCCGGTCGGTCAGTTGTGCAGCACTTCCACGCTGCCAATGGGCGAGTTCCTGCCAGAGTCTCTCGCGATCAAATGGATCCTGGCCGATCAGTACCTTTTTGATGAACTTGTCGAGGACATGCGGACGAACGATTTCGGGCGGGGAAAAGCAGTAGCCCTCGGTGCCATCGTCTGCGACGATCGTCAGCAGCGCAAGGTTGACCTTATGAGCCGGCCCAGGATGGGCATGTCCTGCCGTGTCGGCGTGGCGATAGGTTGTGTGCGCAAAGACGCGCACGTTAATATCAACGATCTTCAAGTTTTCTCCTCCAGGTTCTTTTTGTGTCCGGCCCGTGGCCGAATACGGCAAATGTCGAAGGCTCGATCCACAGTCCTGTCGCGTCATCGCCTGGACTGTTTCGGTGCTGACGTGCGCGGCGATCCCTTTGCCGAAGGCCTCCGGATGCTTACTTGTAATACGGCGTCACTAATGTCATAATATGTCTGACGCGCTCTGGTCAATCGGATTTTTGCAATCACTTGACAGGTGAGCGTCGTTCGGGATGTCTAGATCGACAGAGGGCGGGGACAAATATGGGGCAAAATGTGGTTCAGCAGACGGGGACAGAGCAACGCAAAAGCGGTGAGACGTTAGTGGAAATGGTGGCGCGCCGCCTGCGCGATGCGATTGCGTCAGGGGCCTTGAAGCCCGGCGATCGGTTGCCAACGGAAGGTGGTTTGACGCAGGAATACGAGGTCAGCCGAACGGTAATCCGAGAGGCGATCGCTTCCCTTCGTGCCGACGGACTGGTCGAAGCGCGCCACGGGGTCGGCGTCTTCGTCCTGACGCCTCCGGCCGGCGCCTATGACGGGTTCAAAAGCGCCGATCCCAATAAGATCTCCTCGTTGCTTGAAATGCTTGAGCTGCGGGCCGCGATCGAAATCGAGGCCGCCGGGCTTGCGGCCATACGGCGTTCGCCGGCCCAGGAAGAGGCCATTCTTGAGGCCTATGACGAGATTGAGCGACTGAAGCAGGATCAAAAGCCGACAGTCGAGGCAGACAGGGCGTTTCACCTGGCGATAGCTGATTCCACCAGCAATCCCCGTTTTCGTGAGTTTTTACAGTTGGTCGGCAAGCAGATCATTCCTAGGGGCGTCTTGGCTGAGGGTGATACCGAGAGATCCTCGCAGGAGTACCTGCAGCAGATTCAGGCCGAGCATTTGCGAATTGCCCGGGCGATATCGGACCAGGATGAGGCCGCGGCGCGAGAGGCGATGCGTCTCCACCTGAAGGGAAGCCAACAGCGCTACCGGAATTTCATCAAGCGCGGCTGAGTGATCTCAATTATCGTATGATGAGTTATTGACAGTCATCATATCTCTGCTAGTTTCACTGCCATCGACTCTCGTTCTGTCCGGAGGATATCCATGGCACTGGACCCCATTTCTTTGAAGGCAGCTCTTGGAGCTGGCCTTCTTTCTTTCCCCGTCACCCCTTTTAACGACGACGATCGGTTTAATCGGTCTGTCTACGAAGACCATGTCGGCTGGCTTTCCGGTTTCGGCGCGAGTGTCTTGTTTGCAGCCGGTGGTACCGGCGAATTCTTCTCGCTGACGCCCGACGAGCTGCCGGAGGTGGTGCGTGCGGCCAAGGCATCAGCGGGCGCAACGCCGATCGTGTCGGGATGCGGATACGGCACGAAGATGGCCGTGCGGATCGCCAGATTGGCCGAAGAGGCGGGGGCCGACGGCATTCTGCTGCTGCCGCAATATCTTATCGATGCCAGCCAGGACGGCCTGTTTGCACACGTGAAGGCGGTTTGTGACGCGGTCGACATCGGCGTTATGGTCTATAATCGCGACAACGCCATCCTGTCGGCCGATACCCTTGCACGGCTCTGCGAGGTTTGCCCCAATCTGGTCGGATTCAAGGATGGCTCAGGCGAAATCGGGCTGGTACGACAGATCACAGCAACCATCGGCGACCGGCTCACTTATCTCGGCGGCATGCCGACTGCCGAGCTCTTTGCGGATGCATATCTCGGTGCGGGTGTGACGACCTATTCGTCGGCGGTTTTCAACTTTGTGCCGGCTCTGGCACAGGAATTCTACACGGCGCTAAGGGCCGGGAAGACCGAAACTACCAATCGCATCCTGCGTGACTTCTTCTTCCCGTTCATGGAGATACGCAACCGCCGCAAGGGCTACGCGGTATCCGCCGTCAAGGCAGGCGTGCGCCTGCAGGGCTTTGATAGCGGTCCAGTACGCGCGCCCCTGACAGACCTTACAGTGGACGAGGTCTCGATGCTCGAGAAGCTGGTAGCTCCGCACCGCAGATGACAAGCGGCACCGTCAGTATGTCGCTGACGAACTGAGAAAACACAGACGGAAGGACGGCTTTGATGAGCCACACTGATTTTACCAACCGCTATGCGATCGATCCGAAGACTGCGGCACGGTTCAGTACGGAAGAGCTTCGCGAAAACTTCTTGCTGCCGCCACTCTTCGTGGCGGAGCGCATCCAGCTTCACTACACCAATTACGACCGGATGATCGTCGGTGGTGCAATGCCGACTTCCGCGCCGCTTTCACTGGAAACGATCAAGCCTGCCGGGACCGACACGCTTCTGGCGCGGCGCGAGCTGATCGCTGTCAATATTGGTGGTGCCGGCATCGTCAGCGTCGACGGCGAAGAGTTTCAGGCCGGTACCCGCGACATGGTCTATGCCGGCATGGGGGCTTCGGTGACATTCCGGTCCGTATCGGCCGAACAACCGGCAAAATTCTACCTGCTGAGCGCCCCCGCGCACGTCCGTCACCCTGCGAAGCATATCGGCATTTCAGATGCCAAGCGCGTCGATCTCGGCGCTCAGGCAACGAGCAACGAGCGTTCGATTTTCCAGTTCATCCATCCGGACGGTGTCAGAACCTGTCAGCTCGTCGTTGGCATGACGACGCTTGCCGAAGGCTCGGTGTGGAACACCATGCCCTGCCACGTGCATGACCGGCGGATGGAGGCCTATCTCTATTTCGATCTGCCGGAAAAGGCCCGCGTCGTGCATCTGATGGGAGAGCCGAACGAAACGCGCCACCTGATCGTGAAGAACGAGGAGGCGATCCTGTCGCCGGGTTGGTCGATCCATTCCGGTGTCGGCACATCAAGCTACACATTCATCTGGGCCATGGCCGGTGACAATGTCGACTACACCGACGTCGACCTTGTCGCCATCGAAGATCTTAGGTGAGGAGGGGGAATATGGCAGCGAGTGATCTTTTCGTGCCGGCCAAGGATGCCGAGTGGACCAGTCCGGAACCTGGCGTGACCCGTCGTATCATGGCCTACCTGCCTGAGATGATGATGGTCGAGGTGGTTTTTGAGAAGGACGCCGTCGGTGCGCTTCATTCCCATCCCCACATCCAGGCAAGCTATGTGGCTGAGGGCAGTTTCGAGGTGACGATCGACGGCAGGACGGAAACCCTGCACCAGGGAGGCAGCTTCATCGTCCCCCCCGATCTGGTACATGGGGTCAAGGCTCTCGAGAAGGGCCGCCTGATCGATACGTTTACGCCACATCGCGCCGAATTCCTCAAGTGAGGCCTGCCATGACCATGTTCGATCTTTCCGGGCAGGTGGCGGTCGTCACCGGTGCCAATACCGGCCTTGGCCAGGCAATCGCCGTGGCGCTGGCGGCGGCCGGCGCCTCGATCGTTGCCGTTGGCCGCTCATCGATGGACGAAACGGAAGCTGCGGTTCGCGAGATCGGTGCTGGCTTTCACGCCATCAAGGCCGATCTTGGATCGATCGAGCCGGTCAAAGCAATCGTCGATGAAACCGTAGCGACGTTTGGCAAGCTCGACATCCTGGTCAACAATGCCGGCATCATCCGCCGCGCCGACGCCATCGACTTCACGGAGGCCGATTGGGATGCGGTCATGGACATCAACCTGAAGAGCGTCTTCTTTCTGTCGCAGGCTGTTGCCCGGCATATGCTGGAACGAGGCGGCGGCAAGATCATCAACATCGCCTCGCTATTGTCATTCCAGGGCGGTATCCGCATTCCCTCCTACACGGCCTCGAAGAGCGGCCTTGCCGGATTGACGCGTCTCTTGGCCTGCGAATGGGCGGGCAAGGGCATCAATGTCAATGCCATTGCTCCGGGCTATTTCGTGACCAACAACACGACCGCGCTTCGCGAGGATCCGGACCGGAGCGCCGGCATTCTTGCCCGCATCCCGGCCGGCCATTGGGGCGATCCCGCGCAACTCGGTGGCGCAGCGGTGTTCCTGGCATCACAGGCGTCCGACTATGTCCACGGCATCGTCTTGCCTGTCGATGGCGGATGGCTTGCGCGCTGAACCAGCCAGGCAAGTCCTTGGCCGGGTGATGCGAGGACCGTGGAACTGTAGATGAGCGGCGCAAAAGCCCAACGACTGGCCAGGACCGATGTCCGGGTCAGAAAATGAAGAACCCTTCCTCATCCCCTGCAATTACGGGGAGTTGATAGATGGCAGGAAGAATTCGACTTCCCTTCGGCGACGCATTTCCAAAGCTTCGACACGATCATGCCAAAACTGCTCGGCGGCGGGCGGGTCTGCCTCCCATGCGCGGACAGTTTGCTGATTGTCGTCGATCTTGACGCGCCTCTTTCCGCCTAGCCGGAGATATTCCTCCGCAAGCTGACGGCCCTCCGTCATTTCCATCTTGAATCACGTCCTTTCGATGAGCCTCGCGACGCACCCGTCGCTAACTCAAGGAACGTCTGGCGTGGGCCATTGTTCCGCAGTCTCGGCATCGATTGCGACGGTGCGATTTCAGAAATGCGTGGCCTTCCTGCCGTCAACTGCGTCGATGACGGCACCCCACAAGGCATCCACTTCTGCCTTCGCGTCAATCGATGCCCGATGGCTTTGGCTTGCTTCCAGCACCGCATCGGCCATGGTGTTTACGTCGGCCTGTGTGTCGACCATGCGGATCGCACCGCCCTCTATCAGCTTGCAAAACAGGCCATGGTGGGCGAGGGCATCTCGCTGTCGCGGCGCGTTGACGACGACGGGCTTTCCCGAGAAGCTTGCCGCAAGCACGCTTGCCCGGCGCGCCGTCAGCCCTTCAGTGAAAAGATAGCAGAACACGTCGACATGTCTGAAGATCCCGAAGAGCTCCTCGGCGTGGGCAACATAACCTGTTACGACGACCCGGTCTGAAATGCCGAGCTTGTCTGCGAGCGCATAAAATTCCTGCTCCACATTGTCGGTGCCGCGGATGAACGATCCGGCGAAGACCACGCCGACATCGTGGCCAAGCGCCAGCAGCCGGGCAGCAGTCTCCAGAACAGCCGTTGACTGCTTCTTGGGATAGATTGAACCGAACTGCCCAAGGATCAGCCGCCGGGCCTTGCGCTGTGCGTCAAGTCTCCGGGCGATCGGGCCGTCGTGGAGCGTGGTAGGCAAGGCAAGATTTGGCGGGATCGGGATGACTGCTCGCCGACTGGTCGACAGGGCGGACAGAGGGCTCCTGGCAAATTCGGCGGCGACTTCCGGCGCTGAAAACAAGATCTGAGTTGCGAGCATCACCACCGGAACCAGCACTAGGCGACGCTTCCAGTCGAGAGCGTGCCATTCGTGCAGTACCACGACAAGCTGTTTGCGCTGCAGCCGGGAAACGAATGCCGCGACAACCGGCTCTGCTAGCTTTTTCTTCCAGGCCACGACAGGAAAATTGAGGATGGCGGCGTCCGCATCGTCGAGCGCGGATTTAAGCCCGCCGATATCGCCGTCAAGCACGTGCCGAGTGGCGCGCCCGTCGAGTCGCAAAGCCGCCTGTCGGGCAAACTCTTCGACACCACAGGTTTGGGCGGCGTCGGAGACGAGTGCAAGGTAGCGACGTTTCGGCATATCAAACCTTTTGAACAGGCGGACGGCGGGTGACCGCGCTGCGTTGATACCGTCTTTTGGTAAAAGCCGGCTTACAATTTCAGGTTCAATGTTTGACATGCCGTCGGCAAACAGGCCTGCCACCATCACGTGTATAGCGAGGGTTAACTATAGCTCGAGGTTTTACAGCGATAGGTCTTCGAAACAGCTAATTGTCGGATCCGTTCTTGACCGATGCTCGTTTCGAAGGTGCGTGAATGACTAGGCATAGCAGTGCATCAGCGCGTCTGAATTATTCGATGAACGAATGGCCGACGAACCGGCTCGGAAGCCTGCCGATCGTGCGGGCCGGCATGGAAGAATCCGCAGACGCCTTCATTCAGTTGGCGCTCGAGCGCAGGGGGGGCGGCGGGCGTCCCTTCTACTCCACCTCCGCAAACGGTCAGGTCATTGCGCTTTGCGAGCATGATGCCAATTTCCGCTCGTTGACGCGTCAGGCCGACCAGATCCATGCCGATGGAATGTCGGTCGTGCTCTTTTCCAAGCTGTCCTCGGCCGAGCCCTTGCCAGAACGCGTCGCCACGACCGATCTCGTTCATGCCGTGGCGGAACGCGCGGCGGAAGCCGGGGTCAGTTTTTACTTTCTTGGTGCCAGCGAAGAGGTGAATGCCCGGGCGGTCGAGAACATGTCGAAGGCCTATCCGGGACTTCGCTTTGCCGGCCGACGCAACGGTTATTTTGATCGCGCCGAGGAAGAAGCGGTTGTCGAGGCGATCAATGCGGCGGCTCCGGATATCCTCTGGATCGGCTTCGGGGTGCCGCTGGAGCAGCAGTTCGTCGTTCGCAACATCAACAGATTGCACAATGTCGGGTTGATCAAAACCTCCGGCGGCCTGTTTGATTTCCTCGCCGGAAGCAAGAGCCGCGCCCCCCGCTGGATGCAGAAGGTTGGCCTTGAGTGGTTCTACCGCATGCTCCTCGAGCCACGCCGGCTGGCAACACGCTATTTGACCACCAATCCGGTTGCCATCTACGCGATGCTCCGGCATTCGCTGCGAGCTCTTTCTGCAGGCCGGTGATCGGATCAACGATCTTGAGTTCCTCGATTTCGCTCATCACACCGAGTTATCGTGGCGATCTCGACAGTTGCCGTCTTCTCTGTGACTCGATCGACCGGTATGTGACGGGCTACGACGTGCATTACATCGTGATCGGCGACGAGGATGCGGACGCCTTCGTGGGCTTCGAAGGGGAAAAACGCCGCGTGATCGTCTCGTCCAGCCTGCTTCCATCCCTTTGGGCCCTGCCGAAATGGCGGGGGCGACGCTACTGGTGGGCACCCCATTTGCGCCTGCCAATCTACGGATGGCACCTGCAGCAGATGCGCAAGATCGCAATGACGCTGGCGCAACGGAGCGAGCGGGTCATGTGCATCGACTCCGACAATTGCTTCTGCCGCCCACTGGATCTGAGCGCGATGGCATCGACCCCGAAGCTCGCCCACCACGTCGCGGCCGGAGATATCAATCCCACGCGACCTAGCCACGTCCGCTGGTGGCAAAACGCGCATCGGCTGCTTGGCCTGAGCGTACCGGCGCTGCCAGGCGACGATTCCATCAGCCAGATGGTTCTGTGGGAGCGGCGAACGGTGGCGACCATGGTGAAGCGTATCGAGGGCGCTAGTCGTCTTCCGTGGTGGCAGGCGCTGGCCCGCATCCGGCATTTTTCCGAGTATCTCATTTACGGTGTCGCGGTCGCCAATGACCCCGAGCTTGCGCAACGACATGAACGCGTTTTGCAAAGCCCGTGCCTGACCTATTGGGAGGGGCCGGCTCTAGACCGGGAGGGATTGGCGGCATTCATCGAAGGCTTGAAACCGGGTCAGACGACGATCGCGATCCAGTCGCATACGCACACACCGATCGAAGTGATCCGTAAGGTCGCTCTTGGCTGAGAAAGCCTAGTTGCTGGCCCGATATGGGGTTGGCAGGAAGCCGAGGCTTGCCAATATACGACCGAGCGACACGAGCAGCGGATGGCTTGCCGGCAGCAGCCGCCGGGTCCTGAGGAACAGCGCCATCGATCGAAGGCAGCCGGCGCCGAGACTGAGAGCGTTTTTTGCAATCACCCTGATGGCCGACGTGCTGTGGATCCGATCGATAACATAATTGATGCTTCCGGTGCGCAGCGAGCGCGTCATCAGGAAACGGGCCGAGACGCGTTCCTCGGGTACGAATTCGCGGATAACCGCCTCGGCACACCACCAGGTCTTGAAGCCGGCCTTGCGGCATCTCGTAAAGAACTCCATGTCGCCACCGCCCAGGAAGTTGAAGCGGACATCGAAAAGCGGCGAAGCAAGACCGGCAAATACGCGGCGGCGGATCAGGCAGTTGCCGGAACCGTGGATCTGATCAATTGCCCGGGTCGAGCCTTCTATCGAGCCGAAGAGAAGGTGCTGGGTGACTGCGTCGGACACTGGTACTTCAAACTGCCGGACAACAGGCCCGCCGACGATGTCGGCACCCTCCCGCCGAGCGGTGTCAACGATCGCGGCAAGCCAACCGGGCATGGCCACTTCATCGTCATCGATCATCAACAGAAACTCGGCCTCCGGAAAGCCAGCCATTGCCTCGCCGAACGCACGGTTGATGGCATGGCAATTGCCCTGTCGCTCTTCCGTGGTGACCAGGAATGGCAGGCCGGCCGTGGTGAGAAACTTGCGGGCAAAGTGGGCGCCGGCTGGGTTGGCTGCGTCGTTATCGACAACGACGATGGCGAAGGCGAAATCGGTCAGTTGCTCGGCGAGCGATGTCAGGGTGCGCGCCAGCCATTCCGGTCGACGAAACGTCGGGATGCAAACGACTGCCTCAACGGACCCCTTGCTTTCCTGCATCATCCAAACCTCGATCGCGCAGAGATTGTTCGCCTTGCGGGGTTAGCCGACTTGGCCCGGCCATTGGCGGTGAAGCTTGTAATTGGCTGGCGCCCACTCTACAATCGACGGCTGAGTATGAGGTTAACGGGTCTTCCCAGAACCGTTGCGTCGCTCCGAGTTGCGGGGACGGGAGTGACGCGCGACCCTTGTGCGCCAGCCTCCTTGACGACGAGCCCGGCATTGGCCTGCAATCTCAAACCGAAAACCGCAATCAGCATTGTGAACCAGATCGGTCCGCTATTGCCGAAGAACGGGCTTTCGAGGCAGGCGAGAAAAAGGGAAAAGAGCCAGATCCGCAAGAACAGGCGCGTCAATGCCATGTCGTTGCTGCCGGCAAGCGCGCGGCGGGCATAGCCGACTGGAAGGACCACCAGCCAGATGACCGCCATCACGAGCGCCGGGATGCCGCCATTGATCAACTGTTCCACGTAGCCGTTGTGTGAATTGGCGGCAGTGACGGCCCAGGTGGTCATGGCTTGCCCGCTGTTGAACAAGGCGTCGGTCTGCCAGAAGGACTGAAAGCCATAGCCAATGATGGGCCGCTCGGCGATTGCGGAGAGTGCAAGCCGCCAGATCGAGCCACGGTCGGTAAAGGTTGGATCGATGCCCGCGGAAGCAAGCAGGTTGCTGAAGGAAGGCGAGACCGCCGCAGTCAGCAAGATCAGGTTCAAGCCGACAAGGCCGCCAAGAAGCATCACCACCCCGAGTTTCGTCCAGCGTTCAAAAATCCAGGCAAGCAGCAGGATTGCCGGAAGCATCGCGGCGGAGGTTTTCCCTCCGGCGTGAAGCACGAAGAACCCTGCTGACAATGCAATCAAGAAGCCAAGCCGGGCGTGTCCTGACCTTCTTGCATAGAGGCCGAAGAATACGGCATAGACCATCGCGGCTGCAGCCACGTTCTTGTGGCCAAAATGACCGCGCCAGTCGCCGGCAAGCGACTGCTCTAGCGCGTCTGTCGCTTGATGGATGGCGAGGTGCGGCAGGAGAAGTACGCCAAAATAGGAGAGGCCGATCGTAAAGGTCAGGCCAAGGCACATGAGCCTTGCAAATTGCTCGCCGTTTCTTGGAATGAAGAGCATTGCGTTCGCGCACAGGCAAACAAGGATTGCGAAAACGAGGCGCCTGAAGGCTGCGCTGGGGTCGCCGGCGAAAAGACCCGTGAAGAGCAGCCAGACGAGCAGGCCAATCAGCAGGCCATATGGGCGCAGCAGCAAGTGGCGCGCGGGATTCTGCAGGACAGTGCCAAGGACCACGGCCGACATGGCGATGACGATCAACTGATTGAAAACGTTGGACGTGCTGCCATAAGGTGTGGAGAGGCTCGTGGCGTTTGGATCGGGAAACGGGCTCAATCCGATCCAGAAGTAGCCGAAGACAGCCAGGAAGAGAAGGCCTGCAAAGGTACTGCCTTTGCCCGCAGCTACATCCTTGCCGCTGTCAGCCATGGGCCTTGGCCTGGATCGCGCTCAAGCGGCGATAGTCTCGCCAAAGCCCCGACAAGACTGCGATGGCAAGGCCAAGTCCGAGGCCGACAACGGCGCCGGCGCCAGCCAGCACATAGCCTCGCGGCGGAAAGCTCCGCGTTGTCGGTACGACCGCCGGTGAAACGATCCGCACGTTGGTCGTGTCTATCTGCTGGCGTTCGGCGGCTTCTCCGGCACGTGCCATGAAGGCTTCGTAGACAGTCGCCTTGGCGCGCGCCTCACGCTCCAGTTCGCGCAGATGAATCTGCGCGGCGGTGTCCTGGAATACCGAAGATTTCATCTGGTCTGCTTCGGAGTTCAGCCCGTCGAGTGCCGATCTTGCCTGGTCGAGTTCGGCTTTCGCGGCTTGCACGATGCGTGCCGTCTCCGCGTCGATCTGGCCCTCCAGCGCCCTGAGCTGTGGTTCGAGCGCCAGGATCACGGGATGACGCGGCCCGAGGACCGCCGATTGAGAGGTTACGCGTTGTCGCAGCGTCGAATATTGCGTGCGCAGCATCGTCATCGTTTCCGATTGCAGCGATGACGCGTTCAGGCGGTTCTTTGGATTGGTGGACACGAGTTCGTTGTAACGCGACTGCGCCTGAATGACGCGCGCCTTGGCGTCGATCAGCTGCGTGTTCGTCTGGTTTGACATGAGGGTGCTGACGAGTTCTCCCGAACTCGATTGCAATCCCTGTTCGCGCTTGAACGTCTCAACCGCAGCCTCTGCCTTGGCAACCTCCACCTTCAGGTCACCGAGGCGAGCAAACAGCGAGCTCGCAGCCCGGCCGGCCCCTTCCGATTCCGCCTTGGCCAGCTCTTCCTGGAAGGCGGTCGCGATCGCATTTGTGATGGTGACTGACTTGGCCGCGTCCTGCGTCCACACCGCGATATTGACGATGAAAGAGCGTTCGTCACGACGGGCCGTAACCCGCTTTGCCAGCGCGCGCAGCGCGTCACCGGCCGGGTCCTTGGCTTCAGGCGCAACAAACTCCGGGTCAGCGGTGAGCTTCAGCTCGCCAATCACGCGGCTCAGCACGTTACCCGATGTCAGGACCCGCAGCTTGCTTTCGACATCAAGCAGCTGCGTATCCCGCTGCATGCTTTCGGAGAAGATGTCGTCAGCAACAACCCGGAGATTCGACGGATCGACGAGAAGGTCGATTCCGGCCGTAAAACGCGGCTTCACGACAAGAACGACCGCATAGCCAGCGACAGCGCCGAGGATGGCAAAGGCAAAGATCCAGACGAGACCCGCGCGCAGCCAGTTGAGGATACGGGTCAGGTCGAACTGAAAGAGTTCTTGAAAGGCCGAAGGCCAGTTTTCTGAGGAAAGGGTGGAAGCAGGGGGAGGCGCAACTTTCAGCACCGGCCGCGGCGATGCGGCACCGTCATCCTTTTCCCGGCTCGTCGTCCAGCCACGCGTACTGATGACCGGAGTCTGATGTCGGGAGGCGGCTTCATACATGGCAGCGGGTTCTGATTTACGTGGGCGCGGGAGCGCAAACCTATGGTTAAGAGACCTGATTTTCCTTAAGTATCCATTAATGGCGATTTCAATTTTCGCGTGCGCGTGAAGGAGCTCTCCAATAAAAAAGAGAAGTTAAAGGCCTTGCACGCTTGCGCGGTCGAATTCTGGTTCATTTACACGCAATCCAAGGATATCCATTTATGCGCAGGCGGGACTTCGTTCTCGGCGCAATGGGTGCCGGACTGGCATCCACAGGCGCGCTCGACCCTTTTGTCCGGGGTGATCTGACTGCCAGGGCGGTGCCTGCCAGAGGCCCCATTCCCTACGGTGCGGCCGTGCGCACCGATCTTCTCGACACCGAATTCGACTACAAGCAGGCCATCGTCGATCACTGCCAGCTTGTCGTCGGTGAGGGCGGATTGAAGTGGTTCGACCTGCGTCCGAGCCAGGATCAGTTCGTCTTCGACCAGCCTGACCGCCTGATCGATTTTGCCGATCAAAACGGCATGCAGATGCGCGGCCACACACTTGCCTGGTATGGCGCGATGCCCGATTGGACAAACAGTATCGGGAGCGCGTCGGAAGCCGAACGCGAACTCGTCCATCACATCACCACCGTCGTCGGACGCTATCGGGGGCGGGTTCCGAGCTGGGATGTCGTCAACGAGGCAATCGCCGAACAGCCGGAGAGTGGTGCGACGATCCGTGGCTCGATATGGCAGGAGCGGCTCGGCAAGCGCTACATCGAGCTTGCGCTGCGCACGGCTGCCGCCGCCGATCCTTCGGCTCAGCTCGTCATCAACGATTACAACATTGAAAATCCGACACAGCAGTGCCGCGACCGGCGCCAGGCCTTGCTCGACCTGCTACGTGATCTGAAGGACCGCGATGTGCCGCTCCACGCCGTCGGTATCCAGGGACACCTCCCTGGCGACATGGACATCGACAAGGAGGGCCTATCGAGATTTGTCGAAACGGTGAAGGGAATGCAGCTTGACGTTCTGGTGACCGAACTCGATGTGATCGACAACAAGCTGCCCGCCCGTGAATATGACCGGGACCAGGTCGTCGCAGCACGCGCACACGAATTCCTTAGTGCGATTTCCGAGGCGGCGCGCCCGAGCGCCATTCTGACCTGGGGCATCACTGATCGCTATACCTGGGTGCCGATGTGGTTCAAGCGTGACGACGGCAAGCCCAACCGTCCGTTGCCCCTCGATGCCGGGTGCCGGCCGAAGGCGCTGATGAAGGTCATCGACGAATTCACGCGTGCGGCCGAATGATGTTTCGTCAGATCTCGGCATACATGATTGCGAACGCCGTTTCGGCCCTTTTCGGGTTCGTTTCGGTCGTGCTTTTCACGCGCATGCTTAGCCCGCACGAATACGGCATCTATGTCGTGGGTACGGGTGTTGCTGGTGTCATATCGACCCTGCTTTTCGGCTGGATCAAGTTCTCCGTGCTGCGCTTCGATTCCGAAGGTGGATCGAAGGACGTGCGCACCACTGCCCTTTTCGCTTATGCGGGACTGATGCTGCTCAGTCCGCTGGTCATCCTGGCGACGTGGCTCTTTGCGGAGGATTCGTCGACCTATGTCGTGCCGGCCGTGTTCGTCGCCTTCATGGTCGGGTTGTTCGAGTTCGTGCAGGAAGTGTTCCGGTCTCGCCAGCAGACAGGGGCCTACATGTGGTCGGTCATTCTGCGAGCGGTGCTGACGGTCGTCTTCTCTGCCGTCCTCGTAATGGTATTCGGCATGGGCGGGCAGGGTCTCCTTGTGAGCGTCGCCTGCTCCTATCTCGTGACTTTGTTGGTCTACGCGCCGGGCGTCTGGCGCCGACCGCGCCACCCGTTCGATACCGGGCTGATGAAGGAAATGATGCGCTTCGGCCTGCCGATGACCGCCTCGTCCTTCATCTTCGTGTTGCACACGGTTCTCGACCGAATGATCATCATAACCTATATCGGCGAGACGGCCGCGGGCGTCTATGGTGCCGCTGCCGATCTCGTTCGACAGATCATCCTGTTTCCTGGCGTTGCGATCGGATCCGCAACAATTCCGGTGGCGATCCGTTTGCTGGCGCAGGACGGCCATACGGCTGCCAACCGGCATCTGATGGAAACCGCCGAGGTGCTCCTGACAGTCCTGATGCCGATGGTCGTCGGACTGGCGCTGGTCGCGCCCGGTTTTGCAAGCCTGATCCTCGGCCCCGAGTTTCGCGACGCGGCTGCCATCCTCATCCCGATCCTCGTCTTTGCCTGGCTGTTTCGCTCCATCTCCTATCAGTTCGTGCATGTCAGTTTCCAGCTGGCGAAGAAGCCGAGCCTGATGGGGGCGCAGGGCATGATCATTCTGGCGATCAACATCATTGGCATGGTTGTCCTCGTACCGCGCTTCCAGCTTGTCGGTGCGGCTTGGGCGCTGCTGATCGCCGAGATCGGTGGTGTGATTGCCGGTTACTTCCTGTCCTATCGCGCCCATCGCTTACCGCTCGAACTCCGTCCGATCGTCAAGGTCAGTCTCGCAACCGCAACGATGGCGGTGCCGACCTTCATCGTGGGCAGGCTTCAGACCGGCAACGCTGTCTTCGACCTGACTGTGCCGATCGTCACCGGTGTCGTCGTCTATGCGGCGGCTGCGCTTGCGCTCAACCTGGCCGGCGTCCGCATGGCATTGACGAGGCGACCGCGGCCAGCCTGATCGGGATCACTTTCTTTTGATCTGGCGCCGAATAGAAGGCGAGACAATGCCATTCCGACTTCCGCCAATTCTTAACGTCTCAAGTATATCGGTGAGGAATACGCACGGCGGTCTCTCAATCGGAACGCCTTGCGCGGGAGGGCAATAGTGACGCAGACGGATGTGAACTCGCAAGAAGAGAAGGGGCGTTCCGCCTCTCAGCCGACGGTCTTCGGGTCGCATACAGGTTTGTTCACGGCAGCTGACGACGATGCGCCAAAGAGCGATCTCGCAGTGCTTTTCCTCAGCCCTTGGGGGCTCGAGGAGATGTGTACACGCAGGTTCTATCGCATCCTAGCGGAGCGCTTCGCAGAAATTGGTGTCGCGAGCCTCCGCTTCGACTATCCCGGAACGGTGAATTCGCTGGACGACACGTCGGCCGAACGCGGCCTGTCGGGGTGGTCCGAGGTGATCGGCAAGGCGGCTGAAGAACTCAAGATGCTGTCCGGCACCCGCAAGCTGGTCTTCATTGGTCAAGGTATCGGCGCGAGTCTCGCGCTCATGCAGGCGCGTTCCGCGTCATCACTTGCAGCGATTGCCCTTCTGGCGCCGGTACTGAAAGGAAGGGCCTATCTACGCGAGCTCTCGTTGTTTTCGCGGCTCATTGATGATGGTCTTGGTATAAAGCCTGAACTGCGTGACAGCGCGCCTGGATCGATCGCCGGATTGCGCATGCCCCGTGCTGTCGCAGATGACATCAAGGCAGTCGACCTCAACAGCATCGAAAATACGGCCCTACCACATGTCTTCCTCGCCGAGCGTCCGGGCTTTGAAGCAGATACGACGTTTCGTGATCGGCTGACGTCGGCTGGCTGCCAGCTGCGGGCGATACCATTTTCCGGATATGATATGCTGGTTTCCAACCCGCTGGACCAGGAACTCCCCGAAGCGCTTGTCGATGAGTTGATCGACTGGCTGAAATCGCTGCCGCAATATCACGACCAACGCCCGCTTCCGGCAAAAAAGCCTTCGCCAGTCGCATCGGTCCGTTCGGAGAAAATTCGCGAAACGTCCGTCCGCTTCGGTCAGGATGAACGGCTCTACGGGGTCCTGTGCGAACCCGCTGAAGGTTCGATCGGCGTGACCGCCGTTATTCTGACGACGGCCTATGATCATGCAGCCGGGTGGGCGCGCTCCTCGGTCGCGCTTGCGCGCGAGCTGGCAAAAGTCGGCGTGTCGTCCTTGCGCTTTGACAGCGCGGGTGTCGGGGACAGCCCGCCGGTCGCAGCCCGTCGCAAACAGGTCCTCTATGACGAGGCCCAGATTGCCGATGTCGGAATGGCCCGGGATTATGTCGACAGTCTTGGTCTGGGCGAGCGGACGTTACTGATTGGACGCTGCAGTGGCGCCTACGTCGCCTTTCGAAGTGTGCTCGCCGATCGACGCTGGGACTCCTGCGTGATTGTCAATCCGGTTGCTTTCCGCTGGCGCTTCAAGGGCCTGCCAAAGACATTGAAGGCCTATTTGAGGAATGCCCTCGATCTCGAAACGGTTCGCCGCCTCTGGACCGGTGACGTGGATCTCGGCGCGGTGACAAAGAATATCTCCATGCGTCTCGTGGACCGGATGGCGAACAGGCTGTCTTTCGTCTTCGCGCCCGCCAAGCCGATCACGCAGCTTACAAAGCAGGTGCATCGCGATTTTCAGGCCCTGGCAGGCCGAGGCACCCCGCTTTCGATCATCTATACGGAAGGTGACGAGGGGCAGGAGATGTTTCGGATCAATTTTGGCGACGCGGGCGAAAAGCTCTCTGCCTATCCGAACGTTCAACTGCATCTGTTCCCCGACGCCGACCACAATCTGACGCCGCTGCCGGCACGTGAGAAGATGATTGCGCTGGCAAAGCAACAAGCTCTTTCACTTGGCAACCGCAGCGAACGGCACATTGCAAGCGCGGTTGCGTAGTGCAGTCAGTTCGCCTCCCTCGTCCGGCACCGGATTGGCGGAGTTGGTGCCGTCTGACCGACTGTTTTAGGCTCGTGGATGACAAGCTGAATACTGCCAGAACGCCGTGCATGATGATTGCAAGCGCGGGGTTTCAACTATTGTTTGGCCGTATCTTGATTTGGGTCCTGCTGCTCATAAATTCATATACTTAAGCGTGACGTTCACGCGACGCCTGATAAGCTTCATATTGGGAGGTCATCATGGCAATCTCTCTGATGGATGGAAGGAAAAGGCAGGATTGGGCTAACCTGGTTCTGGCGGTTTGCTTGTTTGTTTCGCCGTGGGTCATGGGATTCGCAGCGGAAGCAATGCCGAGCTGGAATGCCTGGATCGTTGCCGTCATGCTCGCCGCTATGGCAACTGCAGCGCTGTCGGTATTTTCCGAATGGGAGGAATGGGCAAATCTCGTACTCGGCCTCTGGCTGATTGCGTCGCCCTGGCTGCTCGGTTTCACGGCCAATGCGAACGCGATGTGGACGGTTGTCGTGCTTGGCTTGCTCGTTGCGGCCGTATCGCTGTGGGCCGTCTGGGATGTTCATCATCCGCACGCCCACGCATAGACCGCGGCCCGGTCCGGTCGCTGCGGTGGGCTAGGTGATCCGTGTCCACCGCTCAAATGATGGTGTGGTCGTAATTCGCGATCAGCATTGATCGCGAAAACATGGCGATGGCGATCGTGTCGCCGGGAATCGGCCCTCAAACTTCGAATATCAGCAGGAAATAGGCGACGAAGAGAACGAGGTGCACTGCGCCCTGCATGAGGTGCGTGTAGCCGCTCGCAAACGTAATGGTGCTGAGAGCCAGAGTGAGAACGAGCATCACGGTCTCGGTGCGCTCCAGACCAAGCACGACAGGATGGCCAATGAGGTGGCTGACGATCAGCATCGCAGGGACGGTCAAGCCGATTGTGGACAGAACGGATCCCAGGAAAATGTTGACCGACCGTTGCAGATGATTGGCGACGGAGGCCCGCACGGCGCCAATCGCCTCAGGCGTCGCGACGAGGATGGCCATGACAACGCCGCCGAGTGCCGCCGGAGCACGAATTGTTTCGATAACGAAATCGATTGGCGCTGCCAATTGTTCGACGAGAAAAACAACGAGGGCCATGTAGGCAACCAGCAGGATGACGGGAAGCCATAAAGGTCCTTCCCTGGTCCTGACATGCTCGACTGAAACCTCACCGGTGTCTTCGATGAAGAAGCCTCGGTGCCGTCCGGTTTGCAGGATCAAAAATACGCTGTAGAGCCCAACGGAGATGAAGACGAGAACCGCTTGTTGCACAGTCGAATAGGGCAGACCGTTTGTTGGATGCGTGAAGTTCGGCATGATCATGCTAAGCGTTGCCAGGGGCACGATAACGCCGAGATAGGCATTGGCTCCCTGGAGGTTGTGGTGCTGTTCATGCCGCCGCCAGCCTCCGATCAGAAGGCACAGTCCGACCATTCCGTTGAGGATGATCATCACCACGGCAAAGAGCGTGTCGCGCACCAGCGTCGGATTGTTTTCGCCGTGACGCATGACAGCAGTAATGGCCATGACCTCGATCGACGTGATGGCTAGCGTCAGAATAAGCGTCCCATACGGCTCGCCCAGTCGCTCCGCGAGATGATCGGCATGACGCACGACCGCAAGTGCAGAACCAAGCACGACTGAAAACAACCACACAAAGATGATTGCCAGCCATATCGGATTGACGAGCAAGCCGAAGAGAGACTCACCAAAGAACAGGAATATGACGCTCGTCGCAATGCTAACGGCGAGAAGCCATTCCCGGCGCATCGGCGCCGACCAGTGACGTTGCTGCACGGCCACTTCCGGGTTCATTCCTGCGGGCCCCTCGAAGTCGTTTCGATGAATACGCCACAACCCGGCCCGTCCGTCCACTCCCATCGCACAAGTGGCGTCTGGCGGATCGTGCGGCCACTGTGCCGCTAGAATAAATCCTTGCCGACACCGCTCAGCCCAGAATGTCGCGTCTCCAATGTTCCTCGGTTTTAGCAGGCCATTGGCATGCGGATAACGCTATGCAAATCCAGAGCGAGTTTGATGCCGAGCGGCCCGAACATGGCGCGCTGGCCTACTTGCTGGGCAAACTCTCCTGCCTATCTCCCCTCACGAGGTATCATGACAGGCCGTCGGCGGCCTGGGTTGTGCCAATCAAAGGAGGAGTTGATGCCGGAGCCTTTTGTCGTTCATCGCGAGACCCACGTCGCGGCGCCACCTTCGGCGGTTTTTGCCTTGCTCACCGATCCCGAAAAGATCCTTCGCTGGATGGGGACTGAAGCACAGGTCGAACCTCAGCCCGGTGGGCTCTATCTGGTCAACGTTACCGGCGCTCGCTTCGCGCGTGGCTCGTTCCGAGAGGTCGTGCCTGTCCATCGGCTCGCCTACAGCTTTGGCTGGGATGGCAGCGAGATAGTCCCGCCAGGGTCGAGCCTGGTGGAGATAGACCTGATCGAGAAACCCGACGGAACCCTGTTGAAGCTGACACATACCGGATTGCCGAATGCCGAGCAGTGTGCCGGGCATGCCGAAGGGTGGGAGCATTATCTCGGCCGAATGGCGCAGTGTGCGGCCGGACGCGATCCGGGTCCGGATCCGTGGGCCGGTCGAGCTGGATGACGGTCCGCCGCCTCGGTTGGAGCTGCCTGAGCGGCTCGGACCGCGGGTGACAGCTCTCAGCCGGCATGGCATGATTTAAGCATGGATCTGCCCAACTCGCTTGCATGGTTGATCGATGAAGCCGGCACATCGCCGGATCCCGACTGGTTCCTGGCCGAATTGGGCCGGCGGCTGCTGATAGATGGTCTGCCGCTGGCAGGCGGTGCCCTTACGCTTGCGGCACCGCACCCAATCATCGCCCGCCGCACCTGGTTATGGCGAGCCGGGACCGGAGCCGTAATCGAGGCTTTGAGCTTCACTGATATTTCACGCAATCAAGCTGGGCATGAATGGTTGTCTGGTCTTGGGCCGGTGGCGGAGGACATCGTGGGCCTTGCGCCAGACAGCCCGGTTCTGGGATGGGCCGGGACGCGTCCGTTCACGCCTGCGGAAGCCGGCGACCTACGTCAGGTGGCACGTTTTGCAGCGCCGTCTTTAGCCGCGTTAGCTGCAAGGGTTGGATTGACCACGCTTCTCGAAGCCTATCTTGGCAAACGAAGTGCTGCCCGCGTGCAGGCTGGC
Source organism: Rhizobium sp. 42MFCr.1 (assembly GCF_000377185.1). NCBI lineage: Bacteria > Pseudomonadati > Pseudomonadota > Alphaproteobacteria > Hyphomicrobiales > Rhizobiaceae > Rhizobium > Rhizobium sp. 42MFCr.1. The sequence continues at coordinate 46,289 of NZ_KB897836.1, read as the reverse complement.
GCTTTGTCTCGAGGCACCGGTGAGACGATACCGGCCGCTCTGCTCTGCGCGGATCTGCGAGATTTTACTGCGCTCTCCGAAGCAACCGAGCCAGCGGTGATGATCGCTACGCTCGATGCCTGGTTTGATCGTATTGCCGGTGCGGTTCATGCCTTCGGGGGCGAGGTGCTGAAGTTCATGGGGGATGGGGTATTGGCAATCTTCCCGGTCACCACTACGCCTGCCAGTGCCTGCGAGGCGGCACTTCGCGCCGTTGCTTCGGCCCGCGCTGGTATGGCTCATCTCGATACCGTGCGCCAGGGCCAGGGTTTGCCAACACTTCCCTTCGGTGTGGCACTGCATTTCGGGGAAATCCTCTGGGGTAATATAGGTGCTGCTGACCGGCTGGATTTCACCGCAATCGGCCCGGCAGTGAATTTGGTCAGCCGGCTTGAAGGCCTCTGCAAGCCATTGGGGCGTACGGTACTGCTTTCCGGCGAGGTCGCGGCAGAGACGACCACCACCCTGGTTTCCATGGGTTACCATTCGCTGCGCGGCATTGCCGAGCCCTGTGCCGTATTCACGCTTCCCGGCGACTGAGGTCACGGAGAGCGATCACTAGAACCAGACATCGGCGACTGTGCGCCCGTCCGACGGCAGATCCTCGAAACTGTGGAGGCCATCAAACCGTAGCAGGGGGATGTCGGCCACGTCAGCGGGCTCGGCGAGACGAAGGTTGACGGCGATTCTCGTCTGCCCGTTGTCGCCTGGCCTCAATCCACGCCAACTGACGAGATTGCCGCAGCGGCGACAGAAGTTGAAGGAAAGGCTTTGTGAGCCGCAGATATAAGCGGTGAGCGCGTCGGTCGTGTCGACGACCCGAATTCCTTGGCCCTCATACTCGTAGGCCCAGAGGACGCCATAGCGCCGGCAAACCGTGCAATTGCAGATCGTCGCATCGGGAATGGTGCCACGAAACTCCCAGTGAACCGCTCTGCAATGACAGGAGCCGCGGGTTATTTTGACGGCGGTCTGCTGCGCTTCCTCCGTGGTCATGAAAACTCTCCCCGACGATTGCCTCATATCTTCTAACGCAGATGGGGCGGGTCCGACAGGTGCGATGTTGCCAGTTGGGCGGCAGCGATCGCTGCCGGGTGCGTCTAGGCTGTCAAATTGACGCGTGGATTCAGGATCGCCCCGGCCTATTTTGCGGCCGCGTCCCCTGTTCCTCGTCCTGCCAACGTGCTGAGCACGAGCACGATGTCCTGCCAGAAACCGGCTTTTTGAATGTAGCGGGCATCGGCCTGCGCGAGAGCCTCAGGCGTCGACATGTCAATTCCTTGAAGCTGGGCCAGTCCGGTTATGCCAGGCCTCACCGAAAACACCTTGAGTTTACGTCGTGCGACGATGACGTCATGCTGCGATGGGAGGCATGGGCGAGGACCGACGAAGCTCATTTCACCGCGCAGGACGTTGATCAGTTGAGGCAGTTCGTCGAGCTTGTAAGCGCGCAGCTTTCTGCCGAGCGGCGTGATCCAGGAGGAAGCCGCATCATGAGAGCCGACGTTCGGAGAACCCGCTGCCATCGTCCGGAATTTGATGCAAACAAATGGTACCTCACTCCGACCAACGCGCTCCTGAAGAAACAAGGCGCCGCCAGGCGACGATCTGCGTACCAGGACCACAAGGATGAGCAGAACCGGAGAGAGAACGACAAGGCCGAGGCACGCAGCGCAGATATCAAACAGTCGCTTCAAAGACCTGTTAAAGCTGTTGACCATCGGGATATTCGTGTTCCTGTCTCGAAAATTCACGCCAAACGTTTCAGCACGAGCGCTTCAGTGCGGTTCGCATATCAAAAGGCGGCGCCCAGTCCAATAGCGCGCGCGTATGCGAAATGTCCACTTCCAACCAGTCGGTGAGGCGGTTTACCAGCTCTGTCTTGCCGGTTGCGCGGCCGAGGAAGTTGAGAACGCCGGGAGGGCACGGAAGCAATCGCGCCGAACACCCCATCGCGGTCGCCAGCCGCCTCATCAATTCTGGCGTCGAGACCGCTTCGCCGTCGCCCGCCAGGAATATTTGGCCAGCGGCGGCGGGATGAGATGCGGCGGTCACGATCAGATCGGTGAGATTCTCGACGTATACCATGGATCTTCGATTGTCGATCGAAGCCAGGGGCAAAGGAATGCCGCTCCGAACGAGCCGTTTGAGCGCTCGGAAGCTTCCTTCAGCGCCACGTCCATAGACCAGCGGCGGGCGGATAATGACGATCTCCATCCCAGTTGTCTTCGAAAGCGCGATCAGGGCTTGTTCCGCTTCGAGCTTTGAGACGGCATATTCTGTCGTCGGAGCAGCTGGATCATGCGACGTGATAGCACGCCCGGCGAACGATCGTTCCCCGTTCACCTTGATCGTGCTGATGAACACGAACCGTTTGACCCCTGCGGCGGCAGCCTGTTTAGCAAGGTTGATGGTTCCTTCGGCGTTCACCCTACGGAAGACATCTGGCCCCGCGTCCGACCCATCGATGACCTTCTGGTTTGCCGCCGCCAGGTGGATGGCGACATCGACGCCGCTCAGGGCAGCTTTCCAATCCGTCGCAGCATCGATGCTCCCGACGGCAACAGACCCTGCTCGGGGAGAGCGGCTGGCCGTCCTGTAGGTGAGATTGCGGACACGGAGTGCCTGCTGAAGATCCTGACCGACAAAACCTGTCGCGCCGGTAACGAGTAGCATTCTCAGCTCCGAACCGATTGCAGAACGGCAAGCGATATCCCGATCAACTGGAGGCACCCTGCCGAATGGACACCAGATCGACGACCCCGTCGAACGGATGATAGTCCTGCACAAGCTCGCTTAGAATGCGCCGCAGTGCCTCGACATCTCCTTCGTCAGCGGCGGAACTCAATTGCTGGAGTTTCGGCATCAGCATCTCCAAGGCGATAAACCGCTCCCGTGCGCGCATGATCTTGGCATGTTCCGTCAGCTCGGGATTGTCACCAATCAACAGCTCTTCGTAAAGCTTCTCTCCCGGCCGCAGGCCGGTCGTAACGATGCTGATGTCGCCGGACGGATTTCGTTCATCTTTGACGACCAGGCCGGAAAGTTCGACCATGCGCCGAGCGAGATCGATGATCTTGACCGGCTCGCCCATGTCGAGGACGAAGACATCGCCTCCCTTGGCCATGGAGCCGGCCTGGATCACGAGTTCGGTCGCCTCAGGCACCGTCATGAAGAAGCGCGTGATCTCGGGATGCGTCAACGTGATCGGGCCGCCCTGACGAATTTGCTGGCGAAAGAGCGGAACCACCGAACCGGAGGATCCAAGGACATTGCCGAACCGCACCATGGTGAGAACCGTCGAGGCGCCCTCTGCCGCCAACCCCTGAAGCGCCATTTCCGCGAGCCGCTTGGTGGCGCCCATGATATTGGTCGGCCTGACAGCCTTGTCCGTGCTGATCAGTATGAACCTTTCGGCGCCGGCATCGATCGCTGCCCGTGCAACCGTCACCGTGCCAAAAACGTTCGTTTTGACGCCTTCGACCGGATTTTTCTCGACCAGCGGCACATGCTTGTAGGCGGCAGCGTGATAGACCATGTTCGGCCGCCAGGTCTCCATGATCTTCTGGATACGATGTTCGTCGCAAACACTGGCAAGCAGGGGAACGATCTGAAGCCCGCTATCCGGGTTGCTGCCGAGAAGTTCGTTCTCCAGGGCGTAGAGCCCGTATTCATTCTGGTCGAGAATCAATAAGAGAGCGGGCTTCAGTCGAGCCAGTCCGCGGCAAAGCTCGCTGCCGATCGAGCCGGCCGCGCCCGTGATGAGCACCACTCGGCCACGGATGTTCCGTTCCAGCAGCGTCTGGTCGGGCGCTACCGGCGTGCGGCCCAAAAGGTCCTCTGTATCCAGTTCCTGCAGATCGGTGAATTCTGCCTGGCCGCCGGCCAGGGCGTTCAGATCGGGGATAGTGCGAACAGCAACGCGCGCGCCCCTGAGTTTCTCCAGGATTTCGTTGCGACGCGACCGGTCGATCTTGGGAAGTGCCAGAAGGATCGTGCGCACGTTCAGCCGCGCGCTCAGCTCGACGATCTTTTCCGGATCGTAGACCGCCACGCCGCCAATGAGGCTTCCATGGAGGTTCCTGTCGTCGTCGAGATAGCCGACAACCTTCAAGTCAGCGCTGCTGCTCAAGGCGCCGGCAACCTGCCGACCACGGAAGCCGGCACCGTAGACGAGCATGTTCGTCTGCGTGCTCTGACGGAGGATCCGCTTGTAGGCTTCATGCAGGAAGTACCGCGCTGTAAAGCGAGAAAGACCGATCGCAAGCAGCAGCAGCAGGGGTTGCATGATCCCCACGGTGCGAGGCACTCCGGGGAAGCTGATCGCCGTAAAGACGGCCATGAAGGCAAGGCCATAAATGGTCACGGCCTTCAGAACGGTAACGAAGGCCGACCAGCCGAGGAAGCGGAAGATTGCCCGGTATAGACCCATCGTGATGAAGATCGGCAGGGCAATTATGAGTGAAACGGGAATGGTCAGGAGCTGAATTCCCGTCAGCGCCACCCATTCATTCAGGCGAAAGCAGAAGGCGAGCCAGATGGTCAGAATGCAGAGGCAGGAATCGACCAGCAGCGCCAATACCCGCTTGGCGGGCCTCGGCAGGTCGAGAATGCTCTGAACGTACCTGTCGGAAAGCGCCCGCATCTGATCCTACCCTTGCACGCGCGCGGGGATTGCGTCGGACGGGCCGCTGATATCAGGAACAACGTCACTTCGCTGACCCAAGCGCGAACGCAACCTCATCGAACAGGCAAAACATGTGGCAGCAAACAGCAACGCATAGGACTCGCCGATCGCGAGGCGATTGTTGGAATTGCTCAGGATTGTGAAGCCAAAGTAAACCGCGAGCGTCAGGTAGCAGGCAAAAGCGCTCTTGCTGATCACGCCTGCCGATGAAGCACGATAGACACGATAGATGCCTGACAAAACGATAAGCGCCAATATCGCGAGGCCGGCGATGCCATATCGAACCAGAATCTCCAGATAGCCGTTATGCAACAGCGTGTATGGCACGCTGGCATAAGATGTGGTCCGCCAGATCGTAAGCCACCCGTTGCCGCTGCCGAAAATCGGTGAGACGGCTATGACACTCAGCGCGTTGGTCCAAAGCTGCAACCGTTCATCCAACGACATCGGGGTCTGTGATGATTCGATTGCCTCCTTCATCACGTGCTCAAGCGGAGCACCGCTATCCAATCGTTCCGCGATCATCACAACGGAGTTGAGTGTCGCGCCCCCGTAATGCGCGACGTTGCCACGGACCTCGTAGATGCCCCACGAAAGGAGCAGGAGCCCAGCGATCGCGGCGGCCAGTACGGTCTTTGTCCTGAGATAAACGAGGGTCGTGACAGTCATCAGACCAACGGCAGGCACCAGCGCCAGCCACACACCTTTGGACTTGGCGCCATAAATATTGAAAATCGCCAAGCCGATAACCGCCAGGGCGATCGCCAGCACAATTGCCTTTGTCCGCGCAGAGCTGCCGGTCTCCCACTGATGCAGCGCCCAGTAGAAGGCTCCGATGAAGATGAAGCCGCACCCGACGGCGCCGTGAATGGAATTATGATGGAAAGCGGGAGATATGTACTCGCCCGCCACGATTGCTGAAAACGGCGTCGACGCAGCCAGAAGGACGAGCGCACTGCAGAAGAAGGCCAACAAAATTGGCTTGATGAGATGCCAACTCGTCTGCAGTGTCACGCCCATCGCGGGAAAAAAGATTGCGAAAGCGTAGAGCCATTCGGACGCGCCTTTCTCACCGGCTGAAATCAAGCCGAAGAGGAATCTCAACAAAGCAAAGACGCCCCAGGCAATGCAGACAATCGCCAGCCAGTCGGTCAATGCCGGGCGGAAATGGGCCTTGCGAAGCGCAAAGGTCAAGCCCATGAGCAGGATGGCAGCATATCGATAGACATCGGTTTCTATCAACGTGACTGACATCATGGCCAGCCACAAGATGCATGTGGTGATGTTGAGGGCGGACGATTTCACCTCGCTGCGAAAAGCGGGCGCCATCATGACAGTGCATACCGGATTCGGCGTGCATACTCGATTACGCGAAGAAAATGCGTCGCGAGCTTACGCGCGCCTCGCAATTTTACGGCACGGTATTGAGCCCGGTCTGCTATCTGGCTCATAGCAGAGCGCGCGGACAACTCGACGATATTTTGCCGAACTGTGTAAATGCTGACGCCAGTCTTCCACCCGCGCTCGAGCGTCATGTCGTAGGGGAACTCGATGTTGTCGGCGCATTCAAGCAGCTTTCCGGCTCCTTTGCGTGTGACCAGGTAGCAAGCAGCCGATCCCTGCGGACCGTGCAGACAGCGCCCAACTTCATCTCCATACTCTGAAACGGCCACTGTCCGGCACCACTTTGATCTGTGATTAAGCAACTTTACCACCTCTGCGGAAGGCACTGCTCGTAAGATTGCAGCTGCCCTGAGGGTAAAATCGTGACGCAATTCGACGTCATCTTCCATGATGATGGCGTTTTCGTAGTCGCTGGACAGAAAGACTTCCAAGGCCCTGATGTGGGCACGATAGCAGCCATATTCGCCAGGCAGCATCTGCCGCCCGTTGCTGCGCAGGAACGCCTTCTCGTTGAACCCGGATCTTTGTGTCGCCGGGATCGCATTTCCATCAACGCCGGGAACTCGGTCGATCTGCATGCCAGCCAAGGTTGCCTGCGACGAAACTTCCGCCCATCGCTTTGAAGAACTGTCCAGATTGATCACGTAGGCACCGATCAAGGGTTGCAAACGCTTCATTCCTGCGGGGGTGTTCAATTTCAGCATCTGATCCGCGTCATATGTGGCACTTCCCTGGCCCTGCGTCGCTCCTGCCTCGAAGGGATTGCGGAGGCCACAAGCAATTGGCCGCCTTTGAGCGGCTTTTAATGGATAGTATTTCCGTCCATCCTTATCTACAACACCTTTTACGTGTGCATCCACAATTGAGACAGTGGTCATGTCGCGAGAGCGAGGCCAACGCGACATCAAGTCCCTGCTGTAGCGATCACGCAAAATCCAGCGCAGAAGCCTCCTATCTTCAACATGGCCGGTCTTTGCAAGCCAAATGTAGAATCAGTGCATCAGTTTTCGAGATTTGCTGTCCCGCTTCCGAGCTTTGCCCTAACCCCAATGCGTTGGTTGGCTGGCTGTCGAAAGGGCGGCAACCGCGAAAACTTGCGATCGAAATCGAAACTCCCTGCACAGACTTCCTGTTGCTGCCAGATCGCCCCTTGCGTGCGCTTGTGCCTCTGCTAAGCCTTCTCAGGCTGCAAAACGAAACGCAAGTGAAAGAGACAGGGCTCATGTTCCTGAGCGATCGCCAAACGGAAATAGTCGGTATGGCCAAATCGAACGGCCGCGTTTTCGTCGAGGATCTGGCTGCGCATTTCTCCGTCACGCCACAGACGATCCGCAAGGATCTGAACGACCTCTGCGATGCGCAGATCCTGACCCGCGTCCATGGTGGAGCGACCTTCCCGAGTGGAACCGAGAACGTGAAATACGAGGCCAGACGTCAGATTGCGGCCACGGAGAAACAGGCAATCGGCGTTGCAGCAGCCGCTCTCATTCCCAATAACGCCTCGCTTTTCATCAATATCGGCACGACAACCGAGGCGGTCGGGGAGGCGTTGACGAACCATCACGAACTGATGGTCATCACCAACAACATCAACGTTGCCAACAGACTGCGACTGTTCCCGACGATAGAGGTTGTCATCGCTGGCGGCGTGGTGCGTGGCTCCGATGGCGGCATTGTGGGGGAGGCAGCCGTCGATTTCATCAGGCAGTTCAAGGTAGACTATGCGGTCATCGGCGCGTCTGCGATCGACGAGGATGGCGCACTGCTTGACTATGACTTTCGCGAAGTGAAAGTCGCGCAGGCAATCATCGCAAATGCGCGGCATGTCATCCTCGTGGCCGATTCAACAAAATTCGAGCGGACTGCGCCCGTCCGCATTGCGCAACTTCCCCAGGTGCATACGTTCATCACCGATCGGTGCATTGCGCCGTCGATCCGCCGCCTCTGTCAGGAAAACAGCGTGAAGTTGATCGAGACCGGATCAGCGGATGCATAGCCACTGACAATTTGGGGTTCATTTCATCCAGGTCCTACGCTAGCTTTTGCCCATGAGTCTAGAAACCGTTCGCGCGTTCTTCCGCGCACATGCACCCGACGTCGAGATCATCGAAACCGCCGAAAGTTCCTCGACGGTGGCGCTGGCTGCGGAGGCGCATGGGGTCGATCCCGCCCAGATAGCCAAGACGATCTGCCTGCGTGTCGGTGAGAAAACGATGCTTGTCGTTGCCGGCGGGCTTGCCCGGCTCGACAACAGGAAGTTCAAGGATACCTTCGGGAGCAAGGGCCGGATGCTTGGGCCAGACGAGGTCGTGGAGGTGACAGGCCATCCCGTGGGGGGTGTCTGCCCCTTCGGTTTACAAACGATTATGCCGATTTATTGCGACGTCTCGCTGAGGCAATTTGACGAGGTGGTACCAGCAGCCGGCTCCACCAATTCAGCGGTACGCATATCGACCGAACGCTTGGCGGAACTCACCAAGGCAACCTGGGTCGATGTCTGCCAATGAAGATCGCCCCCTAAGGCTTCAAACCCGCGAGGCAATCCCTATATAAGCTCCCGACATGCATCGTTTGTCATGACAGGAGAGATTGGATGCCGAGTGCCGTTTCGCGTTTTGCCAAGGTTGCGGCGATTGCCGCTCTGACAGGCGCTACCGTGTTTGCCTCGATCGGCGAGGCTGATGCGCGCCGGGCTGGCGGCTTCGGATTCGGCAGCCGTGGTACACGGACCTTCCAGGCGCCGCCCGTTACCCGCACCGCGCCTTCGCCTGCCGCACCGATTGAGCGTTCGATGACGCCTCGCCCGCAGACCAACGCGCCGTATGCCGGCCAGCAACCGCTCGGCGCGCAGAGGCCCGGCTTCTTCAACGGCTTCGGACGGTCGATGATCGGCGGCCTCATCGCTGGCGGTCTTCTTGGCATGTTGCTCGGCCACGGTTTTGGTGGCGGCTTCGGCTTCCTCGGCATGTTGCTGCAAATCGCTCTGATTGCGATTGCGATTTCCTTTGCCATGCGTTTCTTCGCCAATCGCCGCCAACCGGCCTACGGCGGTCCTGGTCGCGCAACGGCTAGCAATATGACTCCAGCCGGCAACGGGTCGTTTCAGATCCCGTCGATTGGATCGGGGCTAGGCTATCAACAGCCACAGGCAAGCGCGAAACCAAATGACGAGCTCGGGTTGAGTCCACGCGATCTTGACCGCTTCGAGCAACTGCTGACGGAGGTGCAGACCGCTTATGGTGCCGAAGACTACGGCACATTGCGTCGTCTGACGACACCGGAGGCCATGTCCTACCTGGCCGAGGAGCTGGGGGAGAATGCGACGAACGGCGTGCGCAACGAAGTCTCCAACGTCAAGCTGCTGCAGGGCGATATTGCCGAAGCCTGGCGGGAGGATGGCGCGGACTACGCGACGCTCGCGATGCGCTATTCGTCTGTTGATGCGCTTGTCGAGCGGGCAAATGGCAAGCTCGTCAGTGGGGACAACAGTCGACCTACGGAAACAACGGAAGTCTGGACCTTCGTCCGCAAGGGGGCGGACGAGTGGAAGCTTGCCGCGATCCAGGGCACGGAGCAGCGCGCCGCGTAACCTCGCGGCGCATCAACCTTCCTGGGCAGTCGGGACGACCCAAAGCGGGCGATCGTCACGCTTGCCGCGCAGGGCCGGCGCCGACTGGTCCTCCACGGCAAGGCCCTCTTCGCCTTCCTGAACGTCTACTTCATAGGTATAGTCGTAAAGCATTTCACAGGCGCGCTCATTGGCCTTGATCTTCGCCTCGGTTTCGCCGATTGCAGTCGAAATCGCCTTGATCCGTGCGCGCAACATGGAACCGAGGATGTCGGTCGCCGGTCGCTTCTCCAGCCGCTCCAGGTGATGCTCGATCCGTGAGGCGTGGCGCTCGAGTTCTCTTTTGCTGAAACGCGCCTTGCGCATTTCCTCAGAAAGGTCGGACCGCATGCGGGCGAGGGGATCGAACGTGCCTGGCTCGCGTTCGTCCAAGGTCAGTTGATTGACGAGCTTTTCGATGACGATAAGTGCCTGCAGATCGACGGGATCGGCCAGTTCGACATCGTAGCCGGTGTCATCGAAGACCTTTCTGCGAACTGGATCCAATAGAAGCTCGTAGGCCTTCTGGACGCGGCTGAACGCCTCCGGGTCGCCACCAGAGTCCGGATGCGTCGCCTTTGCGCGACGCCGATAAGCAGCCTTCACCTGTTCGTCGGTCGCGTCTCGCCGGACCCCAAGAATCTCATAAGGATTGGTCACCATCCCTCCGTCGCTGTTCGGACATTGCCGTGACACCCATGAAGGGCATTCGTCCATCGAGGCCTTCTTCTACCATCACTGGGGCGGAGTTTGGACAAAAAGAATAAACAAAATCCGCTGATTCAATGCAGGCATGACACGGTTGTCGGACGCGCGATTGGGGTTGATGGAGATCCACCGCCCCATTCACCCGTTCAACACCCTGGCCCTTTGAGCATGCCAGGCGCGTCATCGCGCTCCCGCTGAAAATAACGCGTGCCCAGTCTGCTGCTTAATCGATATAATCCCGCGGCCCGCGTTGACGCATTTCGTCAAATCGAGTTCTATCCGCCACCATTTGTCCGGCCCTCCTAGAGGTCCCCGGAGAATTCGGAGGAGGTTTCATGCGCACTATCCGCAAGATCGCAGAATTGCGCGATCAGCTTGGTGCCTATCGGCGCGACGGCAAGACGATCGGCTTTGTGCCGACGATGGGTTTCCTGCACGTCGGACACATGGAGTTGGTCAGGCGCGCGCGCGCCGAAAACGAGGCGAGCGTTGTATCCATCTTCGTCAATCCGCTGCAGTTCGGGGCCAATGAGGATCTTGCCAAATATCCGCGTGACCTGACGCGCGACAGCGCGATGCTCGAAGCGGCCGGCGTCGATATCCTGTTTGCACCTGATGTCAGCGAAATGTACCCGGAGCCGATGCTGACGGTCGTCGATGTGCCGGCACTCGGAAACCAACTGGAAGGGGAGGTCCGCCCCGGACATTTCGCGGGTGTCGCGACCGTTGTGACGAAGCTCTTCAACCTCGTGCAGCCGGATCGTGCCTATTTCGGCGAGAAGGATTACCAGCAGGTGGCGCTCATCAAGCGGATGGTCAGGGATCTCGCCCAGCCGGTTCGTGTCGTTGCCGTGCCGACCGTACGGGAGACCGACGGCCTGGCTTACTCGTCGCGCAACATCTATCTCAGCGAGCGTGAGCGGGCGGCGGCCATTGTCGTGCCGAATGCGCTGGCGCAAGCCGAGCAGCTCTATGCGAAGGGCTGCGATAGTCCCGAGGAGCTGGAGGCTGCGTTGAGGCAATTCATCGCGACGGAGCCGCTCGCCACGCCTGAAGTGGTTGCGGTGCGGCACCCGGAAACCCTGGAACGACTATCCTCGCTGCAATCGGCGCCTGCCCTTGTCGCGCTTTTCGTGCGTGTCGGCACGACGCGGCTTCTCGACAACAAAATCATCGGGCTCAAATCGGTCAAGAATTCGAGGGCAGCGTAGTGAGCACCCATAGCAAGCAGAAGCGGCTGACGACAGCCTCGATTCGGGCGATGAAGGGCAAGGACCGTGTCGTCTGCCTGACGGCCTATACGACGCCGATCGCCCGCCTGCTCGATCCACACTGCGACCTTCTCCTGGTGGGCGATTCGCTTGGGATGGTCCTTTACGGCATGGAAACAACAGTTGGCGTGACGCTCGACATGATGGCTGCCCATGGCCGCGCCGTTATGCGCGGCGTATCGCGTGCCTGCGTCATCGTCGATCTGCCCTTCGGTAGTTACCAGGAATCAAAGGAACAAGCCTTTCGAAGCGCCGTCCGGCTGATGCAAGAGACCGGATGCGACGGCATCAAGCTGGAAGGCGGAGAGGAAATGGCGCAGACGATTGCGTTCCTGACAGCAAGAGGCGTTCCGGTCTTCGCTCACGTGGGGCTGATGCCCCAGCTCGTCAACACGGCCGGTGGCTTCCGCTCGCTCGGCCATTCCGATGAGGAGGCCGCAAAGATCAGGCGCGATGCACTGGCAGTCGCAGAAGCCGGTGCCTTCGCGGTCGTCGTCGAGGGAACCGTCGAGCCCGTTGCTCGTGACATCACGGCTTCCATTCCCGTGCCGACGATCGGCATCGGCGCATCCCCTGCCTGTGACGGGCAGGTACTCGTGTCGGACGATATGTTGGGGCTTTTCAACGACTTCAAACCGCGCTTCGTGAAACGCTACGCTGATTTGAGCCCTCTGGTGACTCAAGCCGTTGAAGCTTACGCCGAGGAGGTCCGCACCGGGCAGTTCCCCACCAAGGAACATACGTTCCAACGCAAGTCATAGTGTCTAGCCACCACCTGTGATCCCGTACGTCACGGGTGAGCGGCAAGGCCTCCGCCATAGGCGCTGGAACACGGATTGGGGCGTTTAGCGTTCACGGAGCCAGGCGTCGATCCCTCGCGCGGCGGCCCGGCCGGTGGCAAAGCATGCTGTTAGAAGATAGCCGCCTGTCGGGGCTTCCCAATCGATCATCTCACCGGCAACGAAAAGGCCGGGGAGTGCCTTCAGCATATAGTTCCGGTCAATCTCCCCCCATTCGACGCCACCTGCCGAGGAAATCGCCTCGGCGATCGGGCGCGTTCTTTGAACGGGGATCGGCAGGGCCTTGATCAGACGCGCCAGTCGATCGGGATCATTGAGGTCTGTGGCCCTTGCGAGCTCTCGCAGAAGCGCCACCTTCACGCCATCGAGGCCAACTGCCTTGCGGAGCCGGTTTGACAGGCTTGCTTTCGGATCTTGCTTTCCAAGCGCGTTGGCGATGCGATCCTGTGTGCGTGCCGGCAGCAAATCGACGTCAATCGTTGTGGTTTGGCCAGCTGCCAAGCTCTCTCTCAGCACGGCCGCGTGGGCGTAGACGAGGCTACCCTCGATGCCATGCCGGGTTATCACGAATTCTCCCGGAATGGTGCCGACCCTCGAGGTTGCCGTGACGGATTTGACCGGCTCACCGGAAAAACGCTGCCGCAGGTGCTCGCTCCAATCGACATCGAAGCCGCAGTTGGCAGGCTGAAACTCATGGATGGCGATGGTCTTCTCTCTCAGCCAGGGCAGCCAGCATCCATCGGAGCCAAGCCGTGGCCAGCTCTTTCCGCCAAGTGCGAGCAGGGCTGCATCTGGTTTGACCACATATGCAGCCCCGCTTGCCGCGATCATATAGCCTCCATCCGAAAAACCGATCCAGCGGTGCCGGGTGAGGATCTGAACACCTTGCGCCTCAAGCCTTCGCAGCCAGGCGCGCAGGAGCGGCGAGGCTTTCATGGCCGTTGGAAACACCCGACCCGAAGATCCGACGAATGTTTCGGTGCCGAGCCCTGCGGCCCAGGCTCTCACATCCGACGGCTTGAAGCCGTCGAGCGCATGGCGCAGGCGGGCATTCGACGTGCCGAAGCGTGACGCAAAGCGATCGTAGTCCTCGGAGTGGGTGATGTTTAGCCCGGACTTGCCGGCAAGGAGAAACTTCCGCGCAACGGTCGGCATCGCTTCATAGACTGTGACGGTGTGCCCGGCCGACGACAGGCTTTCAGCGGCCATCAGGCCTGCCGGCCCGCCGCCGAGGATCGCGATTTGCTTCTTGACCATGAAATGTTGCCCGGGCTCGATCTGCAAACTCTCTCATGGCCCGCGCGAGCGCCGTGTGCAAGAGCGCTGCGATGGGTATGGGACGCTCCAGCACATACTGTGCATTTAAATGGGGCTATGTTCTGCAGAATGCGCGCCTGCGGACAGTTAGGCACGCCGCCTCAAGAGCCGTTGTAACATGGCTGGCATCGTTTGGGCGAAGATCAATCCACGATGCGGGGCGTGAATTTCGGCTTTGCAGGTGTCTCGGCTTTCTTCATTGCCTCTTCGTGATACCAGCAACTTTCGTAAACGGATGGAGCCATCCCCTCTTCAATATCAACCGTTTGACGTGTTTCGCCTGCGGCAAAGCGCTTCTGTGGAAATGCATGGATCGTTGCAGTCTCGTGATGCACACCAACGGCCATTTTGTGCCTCCTTGTTCACCTGCCTCCGATGACGTCGACGCGACGATAGCACATGTGCACATGATTTGCGCGATATGATTGAAAAAAGTGCAATATTTGTCGGAATAATGAGCATCCAAATTTGCTGCGGTTTATATCAGAATCTTTGAAAGTTCAAAATATGGGCAAACGCACAAAAAGTAATCATTGTAAGGTGGGTGCGAAAAAAATGTTGCGCCTGAAGGCGCCCCGCAATCGGATCTGCTCGACCGATGCGCCAACCATTTCCCTGGCGACTAAATGATTGAGTCCGCTATCAGTTCCACGCCCACGATCACGGCCAGTTGGCCTGTAGCCCGCCGATCGACCGGCGAGCTTTGAACAGTTCGTGATGCCGTTCAGACCAAACTGGCACGCGACGTGCATACCATCTGGCAGCCCTTCGCGGCCTGGTCGCTTCAACGGTCGGTTCGCGTGAGGTTTTGCTCACGATTTATGTTTGAGAGACTCGCAAATGACCAAGTATAAGCTCGAGTACATCTGGCTCGATGGGTACACCCCGGTACCAAATCTCCGCGGCAAGACGCAAATCAAGGAATTCGACGCTTTCCCGACGCTCGAGCAACTACCGCTCTGGGGCTTCGATGGTTCGTCCACGATGCAGGCCGAAGGCCGCAGCTCTGACTGCGTGCTGAAGCCGGTCGCGATCTATCCGGACCCGGCGCGCACCAACGGCGTTCTCGTCATGTGCGAAGTCATGATGCCCGATGGCGTCACCCCGCATCCGTCCAACAGCCGCGCCACCATCCTCGACGACGAAGACGCATGGTTCGGGTTCGAACAGGAATATTTCTTCTACGAGAACGGTCGTCCGCTCGGCTTCCCGGAAACCGGCTATCCGGCTCCGCAGGGTCCGTATTACACGGGCGTTGGCTACTCGAACGTGGGTTCGATCGCTCGCGAAATCGTCGAGGAGCACCTTGATCTGTGCCTCGCAGCTGGCATCAACCACGAAGGCATCAACGCCGAAGTGGCGAAGGGTCAGTGGGAGTTCCAGGTATTCGGCAAGGGCTCAAAGAAGGCTGCCGACCAGATCTGGATGGCACGCTATCTGCTGCAGCGCCTGACGGAAAAGTACGGCATCGACATCGAGTATCACTGCAAGCCGCTCGGCGATACAGACTGGAACGGCTCGGGCATGCACTGCAACTTCTCGACCAAGTTCATGCGCGAAGTCGGCGGCAAGGCCTATTTCGAGGCGCTGATGGCGCAATTCGAAGCGAACTTGATGGACCACATCAACGTCTATGGCCCTGATAACGACAAGCGCCTGACCGGCAAGCATGAGACGGCTCCGTGGAACAAGTTCTCCTACGGTGTTGCTGACCGTGGCGCCTCGATCCGCGTTCCGCATTCCTTCGTCAAGAATGGCTATCGCGGTTATCTGGAAGATCGTCGTCCGAACTCTCAGGGTTGCCCCTACCAGATCGCTTCGCAGGTTCTGAAGACGATCTCGGAAGTTCCGACTGCCGGTTTTGCTTCGGCCGCGGCCTAAGCCCGCAATCTTGCGTTAGATTTGGTGGCGCCGGTCGACTGATCGGCGCCATTTCCTTCACTGGCGGCCCGCTGACACCGAATTTGCAGCGCAAGCGCCCTCGCAGGCGCCGCTGCGATCCATCCACCAAAATCACCCGGTGGTTGAAAACTCCAGCCGGACAAGCATAATCCTTTTGCGTTGTCGGTGTTTGGTCCTATACTCTTCGCGGATCCTCCAATCGCGAGTTGCCGTGACAGGGAAACACAGCCACTTCCTCCGCTTGCTCGGAACGCCTGCGCTTTTTGCAGAGGGGACCGAGATTGCATTGCCGGAGAAGGCCTACGCGTTGCTTGCCCTCCTGGTGAGCGCGCCGCAATATTCCATGGACCGCGAGATCCTGCGCGGCATACTCTGGCAATCGGATCAATCCAAACAGCGTGCCGGCAGCTTGCGCCAGCTACTTGCGCGTATCGATCGCGGCATTCCTGATGATATGCCCCGCCTTGTCAAGACGACCAACAGCCATGTCTCGTTCAACGACGAGGGATGGAATGCCGACGTCCTGGTATTGACCAATACGGCCGCGCCGTTGCCACGTCCTGCGTGGGATTTGCTTCGCGGCGATCTCCTCGAGGGGTTCAAGGCGCCGACGATTGAAGCGGAAGAGCGCATCGGTGTGGAGCGACAGCGCATCGCCGACCGTCGCGAAGCCCATATCATTTCACTGCTTGAAACGCCGGAAAAGCTAACCTCCGACGATGTCCTCTTCCTCGCGGGTCTGCTCGTCGAGGCCGACCCTGCGAACGAGGTCGCTTGCCGGGCGCTGATGAAAAGGCACGTTGACGCGGAGGATCTTGCAGCCGCGCGCCAGGCATATTTTCGCTGCCGCAGTGAGCTGAAAACCGAATATGGTGCGGAACCGGATGGCGTGACGCAGGCCCTCGCGCAGGAACTCGGCATCATCGCTCCGGCCATGCTGGCCAGTTCACCCATGACTGTGCCCGCGAACGCGCCCACCGACCCGGTCGGGCAGCCCCGTGTCCTCATTTTGCCGCCGGATTCGATTTTGTCTGATCCGATGCTGCAGCGTGTGGGGCGAGCCTTGCTGGAAGAGGTAACGATCGGGCTGAGCCAGCAACGTGGCTTCAAGGTTATTGCCGCTCATACCAGTCTGGAAATCGTCAATCGCAATCTTGCGGGCATTGCTGCTCCAACGCCGCCTGAACTGCGCTTTGACTATACGGTCTATGTCACCATCCATGGCCGTGATGACGACATCTATGCGACCTGCCGATTGACGAAGACCTCAACGGCCGAGGTGCTGTGGGCAATCGATCTGCCGCTCGCCATGCAGAATGTCAATCACTCCTTCGCGCAGCTTGCGCGGCGTATCGTGATGACGCTTGCCGACACGATCGAGCGCCGCGAGCTTCTGGACATGATGCACGACGTCAACCCGTCGGCATACCGGTTGTACCTTGAAGGAAAGCGTCTCGTTTCGAAGACGGATCTGCAGCATCTGCGGCAGGCGCGCAAATGGTTCAAATCGGCGCTGGCCCGTCATGACAGATTCTCATCCGCGCACGCCGGAATGGCGCGCGTGCTCGGCATGGAGTGGCTGGTGCGCGGGATGAAGGACACGCAATTACTGGAGGACGCCGACCGGTCGGCCTGGCTTGCGCGCGACACCGACCCCAATAGCGGCCGGGCGATGCGTGAGTTGGGCTTTGTCGCTCTTTACCGTCGCCGCTTCAGCGACAGCCTCGATTTCTTTTCGGAAGCGCAGATGCTCAACCCGAATGACGCCGATATCCTCGCCGACCACGCGGATGCGCTTTTGCATGACGGACAGAGTGACAGGGCACTGGAGTTGAGCCTGGCGGCGATCAAGCTCAATCCACTGCCTCCGGATTACTACTACTGGAACCTCGGTGGCATTCACTTCGTCCAGGAAAATTACGCAAAGGCGATCGAGGTTCTCGATCGCGTCAAGGATCGTCCGGCGACCTCGCGCCTGTTGGCTGCAGCTCATGCAAAGAACGGCGACCTCAGGACCGCGTCGCGTTATGCCGCCATTGTCCTCGAGAATTTCCCGGATTTCCGCACGGATGACGTCTGGCAATTCGTGCCGGATCGCAATCCGGAGGACACGCGTCAGCTGATCGACGGTCTTCGCATCGCCGGACTGTCCTGAAGCGCTACAACTTCGGCGTTTTCCCTCTTTTCTGATGAAAATCTCGGTCACGCCGAAATAACGCCCGTTGGTGCATCTTCTCTGTGTCCGCAGCGCAATGCTGTTTCAAACAGGAGATGAAACAATGACGACGACACAGATCAAGCCCGTTGCAGTCCGTCTTTCGGCAGCCGCTCAGGCCGTCCTGAAGCAGGAAGCAGTGCAGCTCGACACGAACGCGACGGCAAATATCGTTCACGCCCTGAAGTTCCGTTGAGGATTGATGCGAATGTCTGTTCAGACCGCACTCGAGCGCCTGGCGCAAGATCTCAGCCTCTCATCGGCCGGCATCAACAGCTATCACGACCGCTCGTTGACGCCTGGGCAGACATTCGCGGCGATCAAGCCGCATTTCAAGGAACTCGGTATTACGCGGGTAGGTCTGCTCACCGCGCTGGATCTCCTCGAGATCCCCGTTGCCTTTGCCACGCGACCGAACAGCTATACGCTTTCCGTCTTCCAGGGAAAGGGCATCGACGAGGAGGCGGCAATGACCTCGGCTGCGATGGAGGCGGTGGAGACGCGTGTTGCCGAGAGCCAGCCAAGTGACCTTGTCATTGCGACTGTCGCCGGCATGAGGGCTGAGCATGCGCCGATGATCGACCTTGATTCGGTGGCCCGTTGTGTCCCTTCGGAGATTGGTTCCGAGCCGATCGCCTGGGGCGAGGGCCTCGATATCATGTCCAACCGTCCCGTCTTCGTTCCCTGGCCGCTCGTCGGCCTCGACCATCGGGGCACCCGGCCGTCCGGTTTTGAGCAGTCGAGCGACGGTCTCGCTTCCGGAAACCGGCCGGCGGAAGCCGTGCTTCACGGTCTTTGTGAACTGGTTGAACGCGACGCATGGGCGCTGACGCAGTTGCGTCCCTATGAACAGCTGCGCGGCGCGCGGATTGATCCGATCGCGTTCGGCGACCCTGTGCTCGATATCATTGTCGATCGCATCCGGCGCGCTGGAATGCGTCTGTTGCTGCTCGACATGACGACCGATATTGGCGTTCCGAGTTTTCTGGCAGTTATCATTCCCGGCAATCTCGGCGAGCGCGTGGATGCCCGCTGGACCCATGTTTGCGGGGGATGCGGATGCCATCCTGATCCTGTTCGCGCAGCACTGCGAGCAATCACCGAGGCCGCACAGAGCCGACTGACGGCGATTGCCGGCAGTCGTGACGACTTTTCCCCGCGTCTCTATCAGAGGCTCGATGATGGTGGCCCGATGCAAGAGCTCATCAATCTCTGCGACGAAGCCCCGGTTACTCCCAAATTCTCTCTCGGAGCTCCGCAGCGCACCATGCAGGAAAACATCGGCCGCATTCTCGATCGGCTCAGGTCGAGGGGTATCGATCAGGTGGTGGCCGTGCCGCTTTCCCATCCGGGTCTGCCGGTCTCGGTCGTTCGTATGATCGTTCCTGGCCTTGAGGTGGATGTCAGCGGCGAATTCATTCAACTCGGATTGCGGGCCGTGAGCGCCATGCAGGGAGCGATGCAATGAAGGTCATTTTTGGCGGTCCGAGTTTTGGCGCCGACATCGATAGGCTTCGGGTCGAGAATCCGTCGATCCTCTTTCGTGGGCCGGCTGCACGCGGCGACATATTCCAGGCGGTGCGAGATGGAGCGCATGCGATCGGGATTGTTGACGGCTACTTCGGGGAAGTGCCTGCTGTGTGGCACAAGGAAATCCTCTATGGGCTGCAGCACAATGTCATCGTTGTCGGGGGTGCCAGCATGGGCGCGCTTCGCGCAGCCGAATGCGACGCGTTCGGGATGGTTGGGGTCGGCACGATCTACGAGGACTATGCCGAGGGTCGCCTGATCGATGACGAGGCGGTCGCGCTCGTGCATGCGCCGGAAGAGCTCGGCTGGTTGCCGCTTTCGGTTCCGTGGGTGGATTTTCAGCCGACGATCGACGGTCTCTATCGGCAGGGCGCACTTTCGCCTGCCGAGCACAAGATGCTGTTGCTCGCGGGCCGTTCGATCCATTTCTCAGAGCGTACCTATCCCAAGGTCGTCGAAGGCTGCACCCTTTCCGGTGACGGCCGTGCCAAGGAGATCCTGCGGCTGATTCGCGCCGGAAAGGTCGAGCGCAAGCGTCAGGACGCCGAACTCGTCCTGCAATATCTGCTGGAGGTGAGGTTTGCTCCCCAGCCGCGTGACTGGGGCTTCGCCGCCACCTCGCATTGGGAGCTTTTGCGGGCGGAAGTCACAGGCGCTGTCACGCCTGTAACGCCCAAGTAACGCCGGACCTGAATGATGGATATCGCTGAAGCCCGGAAGGCTCATCATTGGAGAAGGCAGTGACAATGAACATTCTGACGCGGGACGAGGGAACGGGTAGCGAGTACGCGAGAATCTTCCGGTTGCTTTCGGCGGCAAAGGATGAGGCACAGAAGCTCAAGCTGAACAATCTGATGCACTTGACCAACATGGCTCTTCTTCAGGTGGTCATCGACTGGGACGGGATTGACCCCGAACGGGAGCTCGACGTCAACCTCGAAAAGCTGATCGGCACCAAGACGCAGGTCGCAATGAAGGACGCCAGCGAGAATCTAGTGCTTCTCGACTGCCACTGACGGACCGGGGTGACGTTGGGACTGCGCCTTTACTCGCCGTCGTCCAGCTGTTCCATGCCGGCAATTGCCTGTACGAGCTTTACGATCTTCTTGCGAACATGCTCGTTCTTGATCGACAGGAAAGCGGCATTGAGCAGCACGCCGTCGCGGGAAACAACGAATTCCTCGCTGGGCGTTGGATTATCGTTGGCCGAGTTGGGGTTGACGTCCTCGAAGAAAGATCGGACGTCGACATCAAGGGCGCCGGCAATTTCGACCAGCATGCTCGCGGAAACGCGGTTTGATCCCTTTTCATATTTTTGGATCTGCTGGAAGGTGACGCCGACCCGATCACCAAGTTCGGTCTGCGATACTTTACGCATCAGACGCTTTATGCGGATTGTCTTCCCGACGTGAACATCAACTGCATGGGGACCTTCCTTCATCGCTCTCTCCTTCCAACGCCGGTTGTTACGCGACTATTATGCCAGCAATCAACCTAACGGAGATAATTGAACGGATCAATTGCGTTGATGTGTTTTTTATCCCGCATAGAGAGCTTATGGGCAACATGTTGGATATTCGGCTTTCGCCCGATTTGCGAGGGGTTTAAATCGCAAATTTCCGTCACGGGGAGCAGCAACCACAGGTCGTGTGCTGCCGGCCGTTTTAATTTGACGGATTCCTTCGCGTCGAGGCGCCAGCAATCCTGCGCATTGGCGAGCCTTTCCGCCTCCAAACTCCGGAGCGCTTTCGCGTCGCGATGTGGTATGTCACTGATAGATCAGTCGATACAGATGGATTCGTAGCTGCCGTGACGATCGGGTTTGCTCATGCCGAATTGATAGCCGTACTGGTTGCGGTGACGGGTGGCGAACCGCGTGTCATGACGATCCGATCCGGTGATGCACTGCCGTCCGGTCCGTTCGAAATGGGACATCGCACACTGCAAAGCGGTCTGCGTGAATGGGTTCAGGAGCAGACGGGCCATCCGGTCGGCTATCTGGAACAGCTCTACACCTTCGCCGACCGCGACCGAAACAACGAAATCCTGGGCGGCCGGACGATTTCGATCAGCTACCTCGGCCTCGTGCATGAGCAGGCGACGCCAGGCGGCGGCCGACCCGGCTGGCAGGGCTGGTATGGCTATTTTCCGTGGGAAGACTGGCGCACCGGGCGACCGGCGGTCCTCGACCACCTGGTCGACTGCCTTATGGCGTGGGCCGAGCGTGATCCGTCCCGTCGTGAGGATCGGATCCGCCGGGCAAATTTCGCCTTTGGGCTCGGCGATGCCTCATGGAACGAGGATCTTGTATTGCAGCGTTACGAGCTCCTCTATGAAGCGGGCGTTGTGAACGAGTCGGGCTGTGCGGCCGAGAACAATCCGGGCCGGGCAATGTTCGCGGACCATCGGCGTATCCTTGCGACAGGCATTGCGAGATTGCGTGCGAAGATCAAATATCGCCCGGTCGTTTTCGAGCTGATGCCGGTGAGCTTTACGCTGCTGCAGCTGCAGCGCAGTGTCGAAGCGCTTGCCGGGCTGACGCTGCACAAGCAGAATTTCCGGCGGCTGATCGAGCAGCAGGAACTTGTCGAGGAAACCGGCGAGACGACGAGCGAAACGGGCGGACGCCCCGCAAAGCTTTTCCGTTATCGCCATGCTGTCCTGGAAGAACGCGCGCTCGCCGGATCAAAGCTGCCAATCTCCCGCAATTGACATATGCTCATAACGAGAATATCTATGCGCTCTAGATATGCTCTGATTGAGTATAAATAGGAGCCGGCCATGAACCCCAGCGTTTCCGCATCATCGCTCTACGAGCGCGTTCGTCGCGTCATCCCCAAGGCGGAGTGGATGTCGTTCGAAGATGACGTCGAGGCGATCCTTGAGCTGAAGCGGCGGCGAAACGCCGTCATTCTTGCGCATAACTATCAAACGCCGGAAATCTTCCACGGGGTTGCCGATATCGTCGGCGACAGCTTGGCACTGGCGCGCAAGGCGATTGACGTCGAGGCGGATATCATCGTGCTTGCCGGCGTGCATTTCATGGCCGAAACGGCCAAGCTCCTCAATCCCGACAAGACGGTGCTCATCCCGGATATGGGGGCCGGTTGCTCGCTGGCGGATTCGATCACGCCCGAGGATGTGGCGCTTCTACGCCAAGCCCACCCCGGCGTGCCTATCATTACCTATGTGAACACCTCGGCGGCCGTGAAGGCGGCATCGGACATTTGCTGCACATCGGGAAATGCCAGGCAGGTTGTCGAGTCGCTCGGCGTGCCGCGCGTGCTGATGATTCCAGACGAGTATCTCGCCCGAAACGTCGCCCGCGAAACGTCGGTCGAGGTGCTTGCCTGGCATGGTCACTGTGAGGTCCATGAACTGTTCACGGCGGATGATGTCAGGCAGCTTCGTGAGAATTATCCCGGGGTGACGGTGCTGGCGCATCCAGAATGTCCTCCGGATGTCGTGGCCGAGGCGGATTTTGCCGGGTCGACGGCAGTGATGTCGGATTTTGTCGGGCAGCAGCGTCCGGCCCGTGTCGTGCTCCTCACCGAATGCTCGATGAGCGACAACGTCGCTGTGCACCATCCCGATGTAGAGTTCATCCGCCCCTGTAACCTTTGCCCGCACATGAAACGGATCACGCTCGCCAATATCCGCGCTGCACTCGAGGAAAACCGCCACGAGGTCACTGTCGACCCTAAAGTTGCCGTTTCTGCAAGGCGTGCGGTCGAGCGGATGCTTGCGATATGACCGCGCTTCTCGGGTCATTGAGCGGGCAGGTCGTCGTCGTGGGAAGCGGGCTCGCCGGTATGATGACGGCGCTGACGCTGGCGCCGCAGCCGGTTGTGCTCATTACCCGCGGCGCCATTGGTGCGCAGACCTCGAGCGCCTGGGCGCAAGGGGGGATTGCCGCAAGCCTCGGCGAGAATGACAGCACCGAGTTGCATCTGTCCGATACACTTGCTGCCGGCGACGGCCTGTGTGATGCGCAAGCCGCATCCGAGATCATCGAAGAGGGGCCGGCCGTCATCGCCGCCCTGGAGCGCGCCGGCGTTTCTTTTGATCAGGACAGTCAGGGTCGCCTGGTCCTTGGCCTTGAGGCGGCACATTCGCGTCGACGCATCGTGCATGTATCAGGGGATGGGTCGGGTGCTGCGATCATCGCCGCACTAGTGCAGGCAATCGCCAACACGCCCTCGATTACCACGCTCGATGCATCCGAGGTGCGCTCGCTTTTGAGCCATGACGGATCTGTCACCGGTGTGGTCATCAGCCGGGGAGGGCAAACCGCTGCCATCATGACCAACCGGGTGGTGTTGGCCACAGGTGGGATCGGCGGACTCTACGATGCCACGACCAATCCCATTTGCAATTTCGGTCAGGGGATCGCGCTGGCGGCAGGGGCGGGGGCCAGGCTTGCCGATATGGAATTCGTGCAGTTTCACCCGACCGGCCTTGACTCTGCGCGACGGCCCTTGGCGCTTGTCAGCGAGGCTGTGCGCGGCGAAGGAGCTGTTCTCGTCAACGACAGGGGGGAGCGCTTCATGACCGGTTTCGACGGCGCCGAGCTTGCTCCGCGCGACGTCGTTGCGCGCGCCATCAGCGACGAGCTCTCGCTGGGGCGGCGTGTCTTTCTCGACGCCCGTGCTGCGCTCGGCAATCGCTTTGCCTCCCGCTTTCCAACGATCCATGCACTCTGTCAGGACGCCGGAATCGACCCGGCAATCGATCTCATTCCAGTGCGCCCCGCCGTCCACTACCACATGGGCGGTGTTGCGACCGATTTGACGGGGCGCAGTTCGGTCCCCGGTCTTTGGGTCATCGGCGAAGCCGCCTCGACCGGACTGCACGGCGCCAATCGTCTGGCCAGCAATTCGCTGCTCGAGGCGGCAGCCCTTGGTATTCGGGCCGCCCGTGATATTGGAGCGACATTGCCGGGCACCGTTCGGTCGGCTCCGGCAGTCTCAGCCGGGCCGGCACCGGATGCGTCTACGGTGCGCGCGATCGTGTCGCGTCACCTCGGCGTGCTGCGCAATGCTGGGGCTCTCCAGGGTGCGATTGCCACCCTGCTGCCGCTCGCGGAATCCGACGGACCCGCTGCTGACCCGGCGATCGTTGCATTGACAATTGCCGTCTTCGCAATGCTGCGCAAGGAAAGCCGCGGAGCGCATGCCCGCACCGATTTTCCGCTGAAGCTGCCTGTCGCCGAACGCCGCTTCATGACATTTGCCGATGTGCTCGATGTCGCACATGCCGCCACCCATTCTTTCGCCCGGAGTGCCTGATATGTCCCTTGCCCCGTTGCCACGCCTTATTATCGAACCGATGGTGCGCACAGCCCTCGTTGAGGATCTCGGCCTTGCCGGCGACATTACCTCGGCGGCGGTCATCCCCGCCGATCATCGCTCGTCTCTGATTATGGTGGCGCGGCAGCCCGGCGTCGTCGCCGGCCTGGATGCGGCTGAACTCGCCTTCCAGCTGGTCGAGCCAACGATCACCATGGCCCGTTATATGGAGGATGGATCCCCGGTCAGGCCCGGTGACATCATCGCGGAGATCACTGGACCATCGCGTGGGTTGCTGACGGGGGAGCGCACGGCGCTGAACTTTCTTGGACATCTGTCCGGCATTGCGACGGTGACGGCAAGCTTGGTTGATGCGGTCAGGGGCACGAAGGCGTCGATTGCCTGCACCCGCAAGACGACACCTGGGCTGCGGGCCCTGGAAAAATACGCGGTGCGCGCCGGCGGGGGCATGAACCATCGGTTTGCGCTTAATGATGCCGTCCTGATCAAGGACAATCACGTGGCGATTGCCGGCGGCGTGGCCGAGGCGATCCGTCGTGCCCGCGCGGGCGTTGGGCACATGGTCAAGATCGAGGTCGAAGTGGATACGCTCGAGCAGCTCGGTGAAGCGATGCGAGAGGGTGTTGATGCGGTCTTGCTCGACAATATGACGCCGGCGCAGCTGCGGGAAGCCGTCGTAATCGTCGACGGTCGCGCGATCACCGAAGCGTCGGGAAGAGTAACGCTTGCAACGGTTGCCGCCGTCGCCGCCTCAGGCGTCGACCTCATCTCTGTTGGCTGGTGTACGCACAGCGCGCCGACGCTGGATATCGGGCTCGACGTGCAAGGCTGACGGATATCGTTGGCAATTCGTCGCGTGTCATGATTTCTGCGGCGCGAGGTTCTTTCCTTTACCTGAATAGTCGAAGGATGCGCGCTTCCTTTTGAAGCGATCGAGCATCCTGCGGAGGTGTTCGGGGTTCTTTTCGGCGAGCAGGCGGGGTAGAAGCCCTTGGGAGTTCTTCGACCCTTGTCTGGTCATCCTTGAAAGCCGCTATATCGTCATCATTGTCGCAACAATGCCAAGGTCGCGACGAGCTGACCCGCGTAAAGCTGAGCGAGGTTACGGGTCTGCTCATCCCTGGATCGCTCCGCCTCGCCGAGATAAAAATCAAGAAGCAGTTCTGCTAGCGCAGTGGGTGGGATATCTGCCACCCCCACCGAGTTGTCAAACTTCAATATGCGTCCCCCGAAGGCTGCAACCCGCTGCGCCCAGCCGTTCTGTCGCAGTGTCGTTGGCTCTCGCGAGGGCGGATGATCATTTTGAACTAATGTCCGAAGGTGAGCGTCAAGTCTGGTTTCAAGTTCGCGCAGGAGGATCGTTTCAGTCTGCGCGTGCTTCTGGAGATGGAAGGCCAAACGCCGTTCGCGGCGTAGAACAGAGACGTGCCCGAGCTCCTCGCGCGCCATACGTTCCGCCGCTTCGGCAATCTCCGGTGTCGGCGCGTGGGCGGAAACATACGTCCAGAAGAGGAAGGCCCGTTCCTCGTTTCGCACAGCGACCGAAAAGGCCCGATAGGCCGAAAGCAGCGCGGGGTCCGTGAGGTTCATACCCTCATCGTCAAAGACGTCCTCCGGTTCCGCGCCCGCAGCGACGCTGGCCATTCCCATTTGACCTGACCAATCCTCTACAGAAGCAAGATGGCCACGTTCCTCTGCAGCCAGGCGTTCGAACACGGCAACCAGGTCGGGCTTTCGCGATCGACGCATATGGTCCGCCAGCGTCTCGTAGCCAGCAATGGCTTCGGTCTCCATAGCCTTCGCCGTTGCCAGCAACTCCGGCATCGAACGGATGGTTATCGGTTCTCTTGGCAATTCTGTCATGGTTCGCTCCTGAGACGCGCCGTCTTGCGGAAACGGTTATCAGAAGGAAAGATTTTCCCGTTTGATACATGTCAAAGAGGGGCTGCTGCGTCGCGACTACACCTTTCACCGTAAACCGCCAACGTGGGTGTACGGGGAAGAATGCTTTTGAAATCGAGACCTTGGCTGCAAGCCTGCTTGCAAGCGCTACTCGTGCTTGCTGCAATCTGGTTTTCTGCCGTTGCTTGCAGCGCCGCTGATCAGCTTGCGACCTATATCCAAAAGGTAGAGCCCTCGGAACTTTTCGAGGGAGCGGACAGCTTTGGCCCGCCGCAGGGAGAGCCTCCGATCGCCCCGGTGTTCCGCGGGAGCGAGGTTCTCGGTTACGCCTACCTGAATTCGGACTTCACGGCGTCCGCCGGCTATTCCGGAAAGCCAATCCACATCGTGGTTGGCATTGCGGCCAATGGCGTTATTCGCGGTATCAAGCTCGTCGATCACAAGGAACCGATCGTCCTCATTGGCATTCCGCAGGCCCGTGTCGTCGCGGCGTTGAATTCGATCATTGGCAAAGATCTCGGACGTGTCGCCGCTGGTCTCGATCGTCCTCCTCAGGTCGACATCGTCAGCGGTGCGACAGTGACCGTCTTGGTCATGGGGGATAGCGTAGTCCGCTCGGCCGTGAAGCTTATTCGTGCCCATCGGCTCGACAGTCAGCAGCCAACCGCTGGAACGTCGGTCGCAACGGAAGTCAAGCGTGTCGACGAGGCAAAGGTAGGCACGCAGGATTGGGAAACGCTCCTTGGAGACGGTTCGATCCGCAGCCTGCGGCTGACAGTGGGTGAGGTCTCGGAGGCTTTCCGCACATCGAATAAGGACGCGGCTGCCGCAAGACCGGAAGCGACGCCCGAAACCGAACGATTCATTGATCTCTACGTTGCTCCGGTCAGCGTTCCAATCATTGGCCGGAGCCTGCTCGGTGACACCCTGTATGAACGGCTTCGCAAGCAACTGCAGCCGGATCAGGCAGCAATCCTCGTTGCCGGCGACGGTGCTTACTCTTTCAAGGGGTCAGGATATGTGCGCGGCGGGATCTTCGATCGGATCGAACTCCTTCAAGACGGGCAAGGTGTCAGATTCCACGACCACGACCATACCCGCATCCCGGCGCTCGCAGCAGCCGGCGCACCCCGACTGAGGGAAATCGCCCTCTTCGCCGTTCCCAAGGATTTCACCTTCGATGTAACCGAACCCTGGGAACTGCAGCTCCTGGTACAGCGCGCCGGCGAGGGCACACAGAAGGCCGTGCTACCCTATAACCTCGGCTACTCGCTCCCCACACCCTATGTGAAGGTCGAGAAAGCAAGCCAGACGCCTGCTGCCGCCCCGGTCTCCACAGCGCCGCGCGTGCCGCAGCCGGAAGCAACCGTCGACGAGGGCGAAGCTCCGCTCTGGATATCGATATGGCAGGGAAGCCGCATCAAGATCGCGATAACGATCGGTGCGCTTTTGACGTTGACGGCAATCTTCTTCTTTCAGGACTGGCTTGTCCGCCGGCCGAAACTGTTCGCCTACGTCCGGAACGGCTATCTGTTATTTACTCTTGTTTGGCTGGGGTGGTTCGCCAACGCGCAGCTTTCGGTCGTCAATGTGTTCACCTTTGCCAATGCTCTCGTGACGGGGTTCAATTGGCAGTTCTTCCTGGCAGCCCCGCTCATTTTCCTGCTCTGGGCAGCGGTCGCCGCGGCGCTCTTGTTCTGGGGCCGCGGCCCCTTCTGCGGGTGGCTTTGCCCGTTCGGTGCACTGCAGGAGCTTACCAGTAACGTCGCCAAGAAGCTCAAGGTGCCGCAGGTCAAGCTGCCGTGGGGTCTGCACGAGCGTCTCTGGCCATTGAAGTACATCATTTTCCTCGGTCTCTTCGGCCTTTCCTTCTATTCGATGGCGCTTGCCGAGACGCTCTCCGAGGTAGAGCCGTTCAAGACTGCGATCATCCTGAAGTTTGCACGCCAGTGGCCGTTCGTGCTGATCGCGGTCACACTTCTGGTCGCCGGACTCTTCATCGAGCGCTTTTACTGCCGTTACCTGTGCCCGCTGGGCGCAGCGCTCGCCATTCCTGGGCGGATCAGGATGTTCGAGTGGCTGAAGCGTTGGCCTGAATGCGGCTCGCCGTGCCAGCGTTGCGCGAAGGAATGCCCGGTTCAGGCCATTCATCCCGAAGGTCAGATCAATGTGAACGAGTGCATCTACTGCATGCACTGCCAGGAGCTGTACCAGGACGACCACCGCTGTCCGCACATGATCCAGGTGCGCCTCAAGCGCGAGAAGTTCATGGCGCTGTCGACACCTGAATCCAGAGGAGAGGTCACCACCAAGAAGAAGGTCGAGGTTACCTACAAGGGTAGTCCAATCAAGAAAGCAGATTCCGCGTCGGATCAGCCGGCGTGAACTTACCCACCAAGGAGACGCAAATGACAACTGAAGAAAAGCATCTATTGTTCAACAGACGGCAACTTTTGGGGACGACTGCCTTCGCGGCGGCAGCCGGCGCGGCCGGGGTCGGTGGCGCTCTGACGCTTTCCGGAGCCACGGCTACGGCGGCGCGCGCGGAAGGCTTGAACCATGAGGTCAAGCCTGGCGAACTCGACGAATACTACGTGTTCGTGTCCGGAGGGCAATCTGGCGAAATCAGAGTGGTTGGTCTCCCATCCATGAGAGAACTCATGCGTATCCCGGTTTACAACCGCTGCAGCGCGACCGGCTGGGGGCTTACCAACGAAAGCCGCAAGGTACTCACGGACGGTCTGCTTCCTCAAACGCGCGAATTCTTGTCCACTCGCGGCGGTGTCTACCACAACGGCGATCTGCACCATCCGCATCCCTCCTTTACCGACGGGACCTACGATGGGCGCTACCTGTTTGCCAATGACAAGGCAAACACGCGCGTCTGCAGAATCCGTCTGGACGTCATGAAGTGCGACAAGATCATCGAACTTCCGAACCAGCACACGGTCCACGGACTTCGTGTGCAGAAGTACCCCAAGACAGGATATGTGTTCTGCAACGGCGAAGATCGCGTTCCGATCCCGAACGACGGCAAGATTCTCGACGATACCAAGCAGTACCACGCTGTCTTCACGGCCGTCGACGGCGAAACGATGAAGGTTGCCTGGCAGCTCATCGTCGATGGCAATCTCGACAACGTCGATGCCGACTATCAGGGGAAGTACTGCTTTGCGACCTGCTACAACTCCGAAGAAGGCGTCAATCTTCCGGAGATGATGGCGAAGGACCAGGACTGGGTCGTCGTCTTCAATCTCAAGAGGATCGAAGATGCCGTCGCGCGGGGCGACTTCAAGGAGATCGGCGGCGTTCCCGTTCTCGACGGCCGCCACGGCTCCGCCTACACGCGTTACATCCCGGTTTCGAACAGCCCGCATGGCATGAACACGGCTCCGGACGGAATACATGTCGTCGCCAACGGAAAGCTGTCTCCTACCGTCACAGTATTCGACGTTCGCAAGTTCGATGACCTGTTCGAGGACAAGATTCAACCGCGCGACACGGTCGTCGCCGAGCCTCAGCTTGGCCTCGGGCCGCTCCATACGGCCTATGACGGACGCGGCAATGCCTACACCACCCTGTTCATCGACAGCCAGATCTGCAAGTGGAACATTGAAGACGCTATCCGCGCCTTCAAGGGCGAGAAGGTCGACCCGATCCGTCAGAAGCTCGACGTTCAATATCAGCCGGGTCACAACCACACATCGATGGGTCAGACCAAAGACGCGGACGGAAAGTGGCT
This sequence comes from Rhizobium sp. 42MFCr.1, assembly GCF_000377185.1. NCBI lineage: Bacteria > Pseudomonadati > Pseudomonadota > Alphaproteobacteria > Hyphomicrobiales > Rhizobiaceae > Rhizobium > Rhizobium sp. 42MFCr.1. The sequence continues at coordinate 15,856 of NZ_KB897836.1, read as the reverse complement.
CATTTCGCTGAACAAGTTCTCGAAGGATCGCTATCTTAACGTCGGCCCCCTGAAGCCGGAGAATGATCAGTTGATCGACATTTCCGGCGACAAGATGGTTCTCGTTCACGACAATCCCACCTTCGCCGAACCACACGACGCGACCATCGTTCATTCGTCGAAGATCAATCCCGTAAGTGTCTGGAAAAGGGACGACGTCTTCTTCGCCGATGCAGTCGCTCAGGCCAAGAAGGACAACATCGACCTCCTGTCGGACTCCCAGGTTATCCGGGATGGAAACAAGGTGCGGGTCTATATGACGTCGGCGGCCCCGGCGTTTGGCCTTGAATCATTCAATGTCAGGCAGGGCGACGAGGTGACCGTCTACGTTACCAACATCGATGACGTGGAGGATCTTACTCACGGCTTCTCGATCGTAAACTACGGTATCCAGATGGAGGTCGCGCCGCAGGCGACCGCGTCGGTGACCTTCACCGCCGACAAGCCAGGCGTCTATTGGTACTATTGCTCGTGGTTCTGCCATGCGATGCATATGGAGATGCAGGGTCGCATGCTCGTTGAACCAAAGGCAGCATGATGCCGCCGCTTGGCAAAATAGCACTCCTCGGAATGGCGGTCGCAACGACCGCCATTCCGGCCCATGTTCGCGCCGCAGAATTCCAGCTTGCGGCGGCGGATGCCGCAACCGTTCAACGTGTCCTTGATGCCGCCACAGATGGAGACATCGTACGGCTGTCCCCTGGCCGGTATGCCGGACCGTTGACTGTCAGCAGGCGGATCGTGCTGGAAGGGCAGTCTGGCGCGGCCGTCGTGGGCAATGGCAAGGGAAGCGTGATCACGATCACGGCGCCAGGAGCCGTTGTGCGAGGTCTTGAGGTTGAAGGATCCGGTTCTGATCTGTCTGCGCTCGATTCCGGGGTGTTTGTAAGCCAGAGCGCTGACCATGCGGTGGTCGAAGACAACACGATCAAGGGAAACCTGAACGGTGTCTATTTGCACGGTGCCGCCGGTTCCGTCGCCCAACGCAACCGGATCATCGGAATGGCGTCGGGTCGGATGAGCGAGGCTGGCAACGGCGTCTCACTGTGGAACGCCCCGGGTGCAATGATCGTGGACAATGACATTAGCCTTGGCAAGGACGGCATCTCGACGAACGCGAGCAAACGCAACGTCTTCAAGGGAAACCGTTTCCGCGACCTGCGGTTCGCCATCCACTACATGTACACCAACGACAGCGAAATCAGCGACAACGTCTCGGTGGGCAACATGGTCGGCTATGCCATCATGTTTTCGAACCATCTGAAGATCACCGGAAATGTCTCCGATGGCGACCGGGATCACGGCTTGCTCCTCAACTTTGCCAACGGCTCGATCATAAGGCAAAACAGGGTCACCGGCCGCCTCCAGCCATCAGATCGATGGCTGTTGGGTGGAACAAGGGCTGACGCCAGCGACATGCCTGGCATCGAGACGCGACTTGCCGAAGGGCAGGGGACGCAGCTCGGACCGGAGAAGTGCGTGTTCATTTACAACGCAAACCGGAATGTCCTCGAAGACAACGTGTTTGAGAACTGTGCGATCGGCATACATTTTACAGCCGGTTCCGAAGGAAACGCCATTGCCGGCAACGCCTTCGTAGGCAATCGGAACCAGGTAAAGTACGTCGGGTCGCGTTACCTTGATTGGTCGAAGAATGGTCGAGGTAACTACTGGAGTGACAATCCCGCGTTCGATCTCGATGGCGACGGGATAGCAGACAGTCCCTATCGCCCCAATGACATCATCGACACCGTTCTTTGGACAGCCCCGCAAGCCAAGGTTTTGACCACAAGTCCCGCGGTTCAGATCATCCGATGGGCGCAGTCCCAATTCCCTTCGCTCCTGCCGGGCGGCGTGGTTGACAGCAAGCCCCTGATGGGGCCGCCCGTACCCTTGGAGAATGCACGATGACGGCGACAATTTCTCTCGAACACGTTTCGAAATTTTATGGCGATACCGCCGCGATCAACGATGTTTCGTTTTCCCTTGGCGAGGGAGAGCTGGTTGCACTTGTCGGTCACAATGGAGCCGGCAAGACGACGTTGATCAAAGCGATCCTGGGGCTTCTTCGACCGACCGACGGAAAGGTGCGCGTCCTTGGCGAGGACCCGGTTTCAGGGAACCTGGTCGTGCGCAGGGAGGTCGGATATCTCCCCGAGAGTGTCACTTTCCATCTGGCGCTCACTGGACGTGAGGTTCTGTCATTCTATGCGAAGCTGAAGCGCGTGCCGGCAGATCGATGGCGAAATCTCTTCGATCAGGTCGGCCTGGCGCAGAACGCTGCCGACAGGACGGTAAGGACTTATTCGAAGGGAATGCGCCAACGATTGGGCCTGGCACAGGCACTTCTCGGAGAGCCACGCCTTCTCCTCCTGGACGAACCCACCAGTGGATTGGATCCAGCACTACGACGCAGTTTCTACGATCTCATCCTCGACTTCCAGAAGAAGGGAACGACCGTACTTCTCTCCTCCCACGCCCTCAGCGAGCTTGAGGAAAGGGCCGAACGCGTCGTTATCATCAACGGCGGTAACAAGATCGCCGACGGAACGCTTGACGAACTGCGGCGGATTGCCTGCCTGCCGACCCAGATCCGGTTCAAGCCGAGCAGCGAGTCCGCTGCTCACTCGTGGTTTGACGGGCCGGTGCGATGGACCGAGCGCAAGGATAAATTTCTGGAAGCCAGTGTCGACCATAGCGAGAAGATCGCGGTTCTGTCGGCTGTAACATCCGATCCGGCTGCACTGACCAGCATGACTGTCATCGAGCCGACACTCGATGACGTCTATGCGCATTTCCTCCAACGACAGGGAAGAAAGCCGTGAACAATATCGTGATCATTGCCCGAAAGGAGATCCAGGAGGGGTTGAGAAACCGCTGGGTCATCGCGGTGACCTTGCTACTTGCGTCCCTGGCGCTGACGCTTTCGTTTCTGGGCAGTGCGCCGACCGGCAACGTCGGCGCGGGCCGTTTGGATATCGTCATCGTCAGTCTTGCCAGTCTCACGATCTTTCTTGTTCCCCTCATTGCCTTGCTGCTTTCGCACGATGCGATCGTTGGAGAACTGGAGCGTGGAACACTTCTCCTGCTTCTGAGCTATCCGGTAGCGCGTAGCCAGATTGTGTTCGGAAAATTCCTGGCGCACATACTCATACTCTCGTTCGCCACTCTGTTGGGCTACGGCGCGGCGGGTCTGGCGCTCGTTGTCGCCGGGACGCCGACCACTGCGGAGAGTTGGACGGCGTTCGGCGCCATGATTGGATCCTCGATCCTGCTTGGATCGGTCTTCACCGCTATCGGATATCTTGTCAGCGCGACTGTCAGCCAGAGGAGCACGGCCGGGGGCATCGCCTTGGGAGTATGGCTGTTTTTCGTCATCATCTACGACATGGGTTTGCTGGGTGCGATCGTGTCGACGAAGGGCGTTGGATTTTCGCCGGGGCTGCTAAGCATACTTCTGATGGCCAATCCGACCGATGCCTACCGTCTGCTCAACCTGGGATCGGAAACGGCCGGCTCTGTCTCGGCACTGTCCGGTCTCGCAGCGAGTTCGAAGCTGTCTCCGACCGTCCTGATGGCATCCTTGGCCTTATGGGTTGCCGTCCCTCTATCGTTGGCCATGCTTCGTTTTTCCAGGAGAGAACTTTGAACCGCTCGTTCGCAATATCAGTCGTCCTTATGGCATCTCTGTTAAGCGCTTGCGAGAAGGCCGAGACCATCGTGCCTCCTCCGTTGGAGCTTACCTCCGATGCAGTGGATCATTTCTGCGGCATGAACGTGCTGGAGCATGCGGGGCCGAAAGGACAGGTTCTCCTAAAGAATGGCGGAAAGCCGGTCTGGTTCAGTTCGTCGCGTGATGCAGTTGCGTTTACCCGGCTTCCGGAAGAACCAAAGGACATTGCTGCAATCTACGTATCGGACATGAGCCACGCTACAAGTTGGGAAGCGCCGGGAAGTCAAAACTGGGTTGAAGCCGATCGCGCATTCTTCGTTGTGGGAAGCAAGGTTCATGGCGGGATGGGCGCACCGGAAACCGTTCCTTTTTCCGTTCGGGCAGACGCCGAAGAGTTTGCGAAAAAGAACGGCGGCAGAATTTCGATCCTCGGGGAGATCAAGGATCAGGATGTTCTCGGAACGTCTACCAGCGCACCCGCGAGCTCGGAGATTGAATCCAATGGTTAGAGCCGTCACCAGGCGACGTGCCATAGGAATTATCGCAGCGGCAGCCGGACTTCCGCTGCTTTACTCCAGCTCCCCCGCGAAAGCCAATGCGCCGGTCGTCGTCTGGACCGGTCAAGCACTCGGAGCGCCGGCCAAGCTGGTCCTGCATCACGGCAATATGGCCAGGGCTCGGCGGTTAATAGATGAGATCGTTCTTGAAGTTGCTCGGCTAGAAGGAATTTTCAGTCTCTATCGGGACGATTCGATCCTCGCGGAACTCAATCGGGTAGGTGGGGTTGCCGTGTCTTCGCCAGAGATGGTGTCCTTGCTCGACCAGTGTCTGCGGGTCTGGGAAAGGACCGGCGGGTTGTTCGATCCTACCGTGCAGCCGCTATGGGAGGTGTATCGCGATCACTTTGCATCGGGGCATGGAGATGAATTCGGGCCCAGCCAGATCAAGCTGAACAGGGCTCTCGGCAAGGTCGGCTTCGAAGCCGTAAGGTATGGCCCGGACCGCATCGCCTTCGCCGAGCGGGGAATGGCGATGACCCTGAATGGCGTTGCCCAGGGGTTCATTACCGATCGAGTAGCCTATATGTTGCGGAACGAAGGCTTCGACACTTGCCTTGTGAACATGGGCGAGGAACGGGCGGTCGGCGCACAATCGGATGGAACGCCATGGCATGTCGGGTTGGCCACAACCGAAGATAGCCTGGATCCCGATGCGGTGCTGTCCATCGTAAATCGGGCGGTCGCCACGTCCAGCCCGACTGGCTTCGTCTTCGACGAAGACGGCAAATTCGGGCACATCCTCCACCCTAAAACGGGCAGCGCGCCGATGGCCTATCGGAGAGTAACCGTTATCGCTGATGACGCGACCACGGCAGATGCGTTGTCGACAGCATTTAACCTTATGGACGTGAATTCAATAAGATCCGTATTGAAGGACTGGCCCGGAGCCTCTGCCGACCTGGTCGAACCAACTGGCGAAAGGCACCGGATCTAGGCGCTAGACTCATGGCGGGTCGCCGCTCTGCCAGCCCTGGCATTGGTCAAACCTGGTCGAGTACGGTGAGAACGTCGCCGAACGTCATGTGGGCCAACCGTTTGCTGCAGGAGAATTGTCCTTCAAGGCGCAGCGAGATTTAGGTCATGATCCGCGACAGCTAGGACTTGGCGGAAAGCGCGCTCAATTCTTCGAGATCGAGGTCTCGTTCGAGTTCGTGCAGCGTTTCGTCGTCGATATCACCGGCGCGGTGAAGACGGATCAGTTCACGGCGTCCGGTGGCGATCGCCGCCAGAACGACATCGAAATGGGCATGGAGCAGAACGTCGTGGTGTTCCGTTTTCTGGATATAGTCGACGATCACCTTGGCCCTGAGTTGATAGCGCTCCAGCAGACGAGGATGGATGAGATTGCCTTCGGTGTCATAGGCCCTGTCCTTTACGGTCGCCAATTGCGCCTGAGCCATGGCGGCTTCGGCCTGGCTCAGGTTGAGGCGCGCCTTTTCCGACTCCGGCTCGATCAGCTTTGCCCATTCGATCAGGCGCCCCAGTGTCGTGCCCTGGACCAGTACGGTCCCGACAATGACGGCGAACGACGTCACCAAAATGAAATCGCGGCCGGGAAAGCCCTCGGGCACGCTCAGCGCCAGGGCAAGTGTAACCACACCACGAACGCCCGCCCAGCTCAGAACGACTGAAGCGCGCGCGCCAAGCGGCGCGTATCGCTTAAGGCCCAAGACATTGCAGAATTCGACCACAAGGTTCGATCCAAACACCCAAGCGAAGCGCGCAAGCGTAAGTGCGACCAGGACCACGAGCATCGGCAATCCCATGGTGGCGATCACGACGCCGAAGCCACCGCCACGTTCGACCACGCCCCGCAAGGATGACCCGATCAGCATGAAAACCGAGGCTTCCATCAGAAAGATCATCACAGTCCAGAACGAGGTGCCGCGCATGCGCATCGAGGCCGAAAAGACGGTATGCTGATACCAGCCCGCGATCAGGCCCGTCGTCACGGTGGCGATGACGCCGGAAACATGGATCATTTCGCCGAGCATATAGGACATCCAGGCGAGCAGGGTCGTGGCCGCTATGATCAGGTATTCGTCGTTCAGGCGGCGGACAAACACCACCCATACCGTCCCGATGGCTATGCCGACGGCGGCGCCGCCGAGCGCCAGCAGGAAGAAACTTCCCATCGCCTCGGCCGTGCTGAAGGCACCCGTGACGCCTGCGGCAATGGCGAACCGGAACAGCACCAAACCGCTTGCATCATTGAGCAGGCTCTCGCCCTCGAGCAGGATTTGAAGGCGGCGGGGCAGCTTGACCCGTTGCAGCACGGCGCGAGCGGAGATCGCATCGGGTGGTGACACGATCGCCCCGAGAACCGCGCAGGCCGCCCATGGCAAGGAAGGAAAGAGGAAGTGGACCGCGACTGCCACGACGGCGCAGGTGAAAAATACCGCGCCGACGGCAAGCGAAGCAATGCCGATCATGTGGCGGCGCAGCCGGCCGAGAGCGATGAACCAGGCACCGTCCATCAACAGTGGTGGCAGGAAGATGACGAGTACCAGATCGGGATCAATGGCAATGGCTGGCAGACCCGGCAAAAAGGCAAGCAGTGCACCTCCGGCGAGCAGCGCTACGGAGGGCGGCAGGCCAAACCGGTGAGCAGCGTAATGCAACGCGATGATCGCCAAGAACATCACGATCACCAGCTCGAACAAGTGAGTTGGGTCCATTAACCGCTGCCCGATTTTCCACCCGATGATCTATTACAATGCGCGATTGCTCGAAATGCAATCGCCCGGGCATGCCTGTCGCATCCAGCACGCCAAGGCTCCACTGGATTCTGCGTTGCCACGGGAGGAACCGTGAAGCATATGGATCCGGCAAATGGGCATGCGCCGAGCCGGCCGCGCTGCCAGCGGTCCCTGACGGAAAGATTTTCCATCGAGGAACAGATAAATGGAACGATCCGCACTCGTGACCCGCGAGCGCCCAGCTATTTTGCGGCCAATAGGCGGCTACCAAGCGCGGTTGCCGCGTTAGGCACTAGTTTGTGGAGATATGCATATGAATTTTATTGCTCGCCGTGCGAAATTGCTTGGCACCGTTTTTACCCTGGGGTTGTTGATCGGTGCGCCGGTCCATGCCGAAACGCCGCAGAACGTTCTGGTCGTTGCCCAGTCGATTGATGACGCCGTTAGCTTCGACCCGGCTGAGGGCTTCGAGCTCACCACCGTCCAGTCCTTCAACAATCTCTACCAGCGCCTCGTTCAGTCAAATCGTGATGACGGCACCAAGATCGATCCGGCGCTTGCCGCCTCCTGGGAAGCCGGCAGCGACGGCAAGAGCCTGACCTTTGCGCTCGCCGACGCGAAGTTCGCCTCCGGTAACCCGGTGCGCCCGGAGGACGTGATCTTCTCGCTGACGCGCGCCGTCAAGCTCAACAAATCGCCGGCCTTCATCCTGAACGAGCTCGGCTGGAAGGCCGATAATGTCGATGCTGCCGTCACCAAGGTTGATGACAAGCATGTGAAGCTCACCTGGACGGCCGATGTCGGCTCAGGCTTCGCGCTGTCGCTACTGACGGCGCCGATCGCCTCGATCGTCGACGAGCAGACCGTTGCCGCAAACGCAAAGGACAACGACTTCGGCAATGCATGGCTGAAGACCAATTCGGCTGGCAGCGGTGCCTACGCGATCGGCACCTACACGCCCCACGAGGCGCTGGTGCTCCAGGCCAATGCCAATTCGAACGACAAGCCGAAGCTCGAGAGTGTCATCATCCGCAACGTGCCGGACGTCGGCGCCCGCCGCCTGCTCGTTGAGCAGGGCGATGCCGATATCGCCCGGGGCCTCTCTGCCGACCAGATTGAAGCGCTGAAGGATAAGAGCGGCATTCAGGTCCTCTCTGTTGCCTCGGCCCGCACCGACTACATCCTCCTGAACAGCAAGGCGAACGAGACGCTCGGCAATCCGGCGTTCTGGGAGGCTGCGCGTTACCTTGTGGATTATGACGGCATTGCCAAAAACCTGCTGCGTGGCCAGAGCACCGTTCATCAGTCGTTCCTGCCGGTGGGCTTCCCCGGTGCACTGACGGATACCCCCTTCAAGCTCGATGTCGAAAAGGCGAAGAAGATTCTGGCGGATGCCGGTATCAAGACGCCGTTCAAGATCGAATTCATCGTCTTCAACGACCAGCCGTTCCTTTCGATCGCGCAGTCGCTGCAGTCGACCTTCGCGCAGGCCGGCATCACGCTGGACATCCAGCCGGGTGTTGCAAGCGACATCTATGCCCGTGGACGTGCCGGCAAATACGAGATGACCCTGCGTTATTGGATCCCGGACTATTTTGACGCTCACTCGAACGCCAGTGCCTTCGCCATCAACAAGGACAATTCAGCCAACACGGTTGCCAAGCAGGCCGGCTGGGTGATCCCCGAACTGACCGACGCGACGCTTGCTGCCGTCAAGGAACAGGACCCCGCCAAGCGCGCGGCGCTCTATCAGGATCTGCAAAGGAAGATCCAGGCAAGCTCGCCCTACATCTTTACGCTTCAAGGCAACGACCAGGTCGTGCTAAGCGACAAGGTGAAGAACTATGCCCAAGGTCTGAACGCAGACCAGGTTTATTACGACAAGGTAGAAAAATAAGTGCCGCAGGCGGCAACACCCCCTAGTGCCGACATGAGCAACTCCCGCCAGCACAGAAGCTGGCGGGAGTTGTCTTTCGTCGTGCCCCTTATCAAGTGGCTGTGGTCCTTTGCACTGACGCTCTTTGGGCTGGCAATCGTGACCTTTGCCATGACGCGGCTTTCCCCCATCGATCCGGCGCTGCAACTCGTTGGCGACCATGCCAGCCAGTCGACCTATGAACAGGCGCGGCTCGAACTCGGGCTCGACCAGCCGTTGCCGCTGCAGTTCCTGCGCTATGTCGAGACGGCGCTTTCTGGCAATCTCGGCCAGTCAATCTCGACCGGTCAGCCGGTCGCGCATGATATCGCCCGTACGTTTCCGGCGACGATAGAGCTGGCCACGACGGCAATCGTCCTTGGCGCGACGATCGGCCTGGCGCTCGGCATCATCGCGGCAATGCGGCAGGGGACATGGATCGACGGTGTTTGTCGCCTTGTATCTCTGTTTGGCTATTCGGTGCCTATCTTCTGGCTCGGCCTTTTGCTGCTGTTGCTCTTCTACGCCCGGCTGCATTGGGCGCCCGGGCCGGGCAGGGCGGATGTCGTGTTCCAGTACACCGTCAAGCCTGTCACCGGTTTCGCGCTGATCGACACGTGGCGTTCCGGCAAGCCTGGTGCCTTTCGTGATGCACTGGCCCATCTGGCATTGCCGGCGACCGTGCTTGCCATTCATGCTCTTGCGGCAATCTCGCGGTTGACGAGGGCGTCGATCATTACCGAGCTCGGCCAGGAGTATGTAACCACCGCACGAGCAAAAGGGGCCCGCCTGGGGCGGATCGTCTTCGTCCATATTCTGCCGAACATCTCCGGGACGCTGCTGACTGTGATTGCCCTTTCCTATGCAAGCCTGCTTGAGGGAGCCGTCCTGACCGAAACTGTCTTTGCGTGGCCCGGTATCGGACGTTACCTGACGACGGCGATGTTTGCGGGCGACATGCCTGCGATCCTGGGAGCCACGCTTGTCGTCGGTGCCTCCTTTGTGCTTCTCAACGCGCTAACTGATCTCGCCGTGGCTCGGCTGAAAGTGGAAAGAAAGCGATGAGCGCCATCGAACAAGCGCGGATCGGCGGGATGTCCTTTGGTTGGCGGATGCTTCGGTCCCCTTCGGCAGCGTCGGGCGGTGGCATCGTGATTTTCATCCTCGCTATTGCGCTGCTTGCGCCGTTTGTCGCGCCTTACGATCCGAATCTGCAGGAAACGGCCAATCGCCTCATGGCCCCGAGTGCTGCCCACTGGCTCGGCACCGATGGCTTCGGACGCGACATCCTCTCGCGCTTGATCTACGGGGCACGGCCGACCCTGCTCCTGGTGCTCATTGTGGCATTGCTGATGGCGCCGCTCGGCATTGCCGTTGGTATACTCGCAGGCTTTTTCGGCGGCGCGACGGAGCGTATCCTGATGCGTTTCACCGACATCGTCATGTCCTTCCCGCGGTTGCTGTTGTCGTTCGCCTTTGTTGCGATCCTGGGGCCCGGGCTTATCAACGGTGCACTGGCGCTCGCCTTGACGAGTTGGCCGGCCTACGCCCGTCAGGCTCGCGTTGAGACCGGAGCGCTCAGGCAGAGCGACTATCTCGCGGCAGCCGAAATGGTCGGCATCAGGGGGGCCAGGCTGCTCTGGGGACATGTCCTTCCGCTGGTGTTGCCATCGGCCGTCATTCGGCTGGCGCTCGACCTTTCAGGCATCATCCTTGCTGCCGCCGGCCTTGGCTTCCTTGGCCTTGGAGTACGACCGCCGACGGCGGAGTGGGGTTCAATGGTCGCCGAGGGCACGCAGGTGATCTTCGATCAATGGTGGGTCGCTGCCGCGCCCGGGCTCGCCATCCTTGTTACCTCGCTCGGCTTCAACCTGCTGGCTGACGGCCTGCGCGACATTCTGGATCCGCGCCATGCTTGAACCGCTTCTGTCTGCCGAGGAACTTTCGATCTCCTTTCCCTCCGATGCAGGCCTGGTTTCCGTTGTCGACCGGATCTCCTTTTCAGTCGGACACGAGATCCTGGCGCTCGTGGGTGAATCTGGCTCTGGCAAGTCAATGACGGGACGGGCCATAATGGGTCTCCTGCCGCGCGGCGCAATCATGCGTGCCAGACGCCTGGTCTTTGACGGCAAGGACCTCGCCACGCGTTCGAGCGCTGACTGGAACGCAGTGCGGGGGACAGGCCTGGGTCTGATTTTGCAGGATCCGAGATATTCCCTCAATCCGGCGCACCGGGTCGGTCGGCAGGTCGAAGAGGCGCTGCTTCTGCACACGAAGCTTTCGCCTGTCGAGCGACGCGAGCGGGCACTGGACATGCTGGAGAAAGTCGGACTGCCGGATCCGAAGCGCATCTACGCAAGCTATCCGGCGGCACTCTCAGGCGGCATGGGACAGCGGGTGATGATCGCTGCAATGCTGATCAATCGACCGAAGCTGCTCATTGCCGACGAGCCGACTTCGGCTCTCGACCGTGACCTGCAGGACCAGATGCTGACGCTCTTGCGTTCGTTGACGGAGGAGTTCGGCATGGGCCTGCTGCTGATCAGCCACGACCTGCAGCAGGTGTCTCGCTACGCAGACCGTGTGCTCGTCATGCGGCAGGGACGTATCGAGGAAGAAATGACATCCGCCGATCTCTCCCACGCCGGATCGCCCTATACCCGCGCGCTTTGGGCGGCGCGACCGTCGGCGGCCACCTATGGCACGCGGTTGCCGGTTTACGAGGACGAGCAGTGAGCGCGCTGGCGGTAAAGGATCTTTCTGTCACCTTTCAGGGCGCCGCGAAGGGCTTCACGGCCGTACGCGGCGTCTCCTTCGACGTTGCCGCTGGTGAAACCTTCGGTCTCATCGGACCTTCCGGATGCGGCAAGACGAGCGTGCTGCGCGCAATCGCCGGGTTGAACACGAATTGGCAGGGCGACATTTCGGTCTTCGGTCAGCCCCTGGCAGCGGGGCGCAGGATCACCGGGATGCTGCGCGAGGAGATCCAGATGGTGTTCCAGGATCCATATTCGTCGCTGCATCCTCGCCATCACATCGCGCGCATCTTGGGCGAGCCGCTGTCAATCCGCGGCATGTCAGACGTTACCGAACGCGTGCGTGTTGCGCTCGACCAGGTCGGGCTACCGGCGGCGGTTGCGCAGCGCTACCCGCACCAGATTTCCGGCGGACAGCGGCAGCGCGTGGCCATAGCCCGAGCGCTGCTGCTCAAACCCAAATTGTTGCTGCTCGACGAGCCAACCTCGGCACTCGACGTTTCAGTACAGGCGGGGATCCTCAATCTCTTGAACGACCTCAAGACCTCACAGGGTATCACTTTCATTCTGGTCAGCCACGACCCCGGCGTCGTCGCCCACATGTGCGACCGTGCCGCTATGATGAAGAAGGGCCTGATCGAGGGCATACTTGATCGGTCTGCCTTGTCTGTCGACAGCTAACAACCGGGGCGCTGCAGGCGTCGAAGCAAACAAGCTTCGCGAGGCCGGCAGCTTTAGCCGACGCTGGCATCGGCCGAGACATCGATCTAACAGTGATCATCCTCCCAACGCGATAACATCCAATGCCGCTACTGCGATTAGATCAGGAGCTCCTTGCAACAAAGGAATTCACCGGTTCCGTGGGGCTGATTGCCGCCTTGCCGATGTACGATTGGCCGGAGGTGCGAGCGGAGACCGATGCGCAGTGGGAGCAGCTTCGGGACGAGTTGCGGTTCCGCGGCATCGACGCCCCGGAACGACTGGCCCGCACGCGCAAAGACCTTCCTTCCAACCCGGAGCTCTCGGGGGACCTGGCGGAACACTCATAGCCTCCGATCCGGCAAATTTGCCAGGCGGCGAGCTCGATCCAAACTCGCTCTGGTTACATCCCGGACTCCTTCTCGCACAGGCATGCTGGGGTCCGATAGAGCGTGGCCTGGCCGATCACATTCAAATAGTCGGCCAACCCGGCTACGACGGTATCGAAGGAGGAAAGGGCCTCTCTATTCGAGTGCGATAATAATGCGTTGCGGGGAAGAAAAAGCGATGCCGCCCCCGTCCGACGGCAGTGCCGCTATTGCGTTGAACCTGCTGCGCGGACGCCGATTTTTCTACAATGAGGTCGACTCCATGTCCGGCGTTCTGGCATTGGCGTCAGACCTCGAAGGCATGGGCGAGACGCTCGACATCTTCTCGCATCGGGAGCAGTGCGGCAGCCACCGCCGGTCGATCAAGGCGGTCGCTGAAGGCGCAGAAGATCTTGCCGCAATTCATTTTAAGTCCTTTTATGCACATACCGCACGTATTCGCAGGTGGCCGGAAAGCTTTGTATTTACGGGATTATTTATTTACAAAGGAGAGCGTGCGATAACGTGAGGACACCACGAGGTATGCGTTCCGTGCCCCCTGCTGTGCCCCCTGGGGCGGGAAGTCGGATGTTGGCGAAGATAGTCCATATGGAAATCAAGAGCGAATATCCGAGCGCCCGCTGATATTTCGGGACTGGCTGAGCAAGGAGAAGAACGAAGTCGATCACGACACGATGTTCGAGCATCTCGACGGATGCCGGTTTCGCGTCACATCAGTATTCCGGTTGGGACAGGCAGGAAATGAAAGATTGGTGTCGATCATCGACTTTTCGAAAGCCTTCTATCCGTCGGACGTGAATGCAGCCGGGCCATACAAGGGCATCTATCAACCGCAGTGGTTTCCAGGCTTCACCTGCCGGGAGCGCGAAGCGGGCACGGTCTGCAACGAGAAGACGGAGACACCGGGTATCCGGCGCGATATCAACCGTATCCGGGCGGCAGTCAGGCATATGAATGATCGCTACTGCAAGACCAGGGCATTCTAGGTGGCAAGAGGCGGTCGTTTTCAAAGATTGGGCCGTCAAACAACCGTCGAGCGCGGCGTAGCAATTTTAGTCATCCGGGTAGCTTGTTTAATCATTCAGGAGGGTCTCAGCGACTAAATGTGAAGGTGAAGGCTTATTAGTTCTTGAGCGCAGCCATTTCGCGGGAGAAAACACCATGCATCCTTTTCGCTTTGCCATTTTCGCGCTCGCGAGTGCACTTGCATCCCACGGAACCGCCGCAGCGGCTTCAATGCTCCAGCCGATCAGGACCATCGGCGCGCCTCGACAGTTTGTCTCGGCCTGTCATCACTACGCGTGGCTTTGCGGTAAGGCCTCGGGCCACGCTATGGGCGATGCCGAGGCCTTCGCTCTCCTGGGTCGCGTGAATACCCAGGTGAATGCAAACGTCAGGCAGGCCGACGATCAATCGACGACCGGAAAGAGCGACGACTGGTCGCTGCCAGTCGACGGCAAGGGAGATTGCGAAGATTTCGCGTTGATGAAGAAAAAGGAGTTGATGGCCGCCGGGTTCCGGTCGGACCGGTTGGCACTTGCCGTCGTGCTGGACCGAGGTGGCAACAATCACGTCGTGCTGATGGCACGGCTCAGCGAGGGCGACTATGTGCTCGATAACCTGAGCGGGGGCATCAAATCCTGGGAAAAGACCGGCTATACCTTCATCGCCCGCCAAAGCTTCGAGCACCAACGTGTCTGGCAAGTGATCCTTGCCGGTCCCCGAGCGAGCGGCATCGTTGCGGCCGACCGCCGCGCTGGCAACCCGGAGTAGCGGCGATTTGATTTTCTTCGACGAATGCGCGCAGATCATCATTCTGCTCTGCGCAACTTCGCCGTCCTATCTCCCTTGGCACTCTTCATGACGCATACCGACAGCACGATCAATTCGCCGGTGGTTCGCCCACGGCTGGAATGACCAAACGCCTCTTGTCTCGTGTCAAAGGGCGGCAGTGCAGTTCGCGCCTCTTATGGACATGCAAGCCCTACCTGTCGGCTTCTATTTTTCGCCAGTTTCGTAGCAGTTGTTCCGTGGTCGAGAGGTGTCGTTGTCGTCACGTCGCAACAATCAAAGTCGTGGCAGGCTAGAGCAAGAAATTGGCAGTAAGGAATAATCCGCCGAAGCTCAGAAATACTACATCGCTGCCAGTAAACCGGCCGAAAAGGTGCCGGGCGATTGTGTAGCGGAGCGATAAAAAATGTCTAGAATTCTGAAAGGCGTCGGCCGGAGTGGGGCAAATGCGACCGCGCTTGCGGTCATTCTTGGAATAGCACTCATAGGCGGCAGCCCATCTTACGCCGCATCGAAGAAAGCACTTTTAGCGAGCACCGTTGATACCGGTGCCCAAAGCGCGCAATCAGTAGTCGATTGCGGCGATGCCGTGCCGGGCACTGTCGAGGCAATCCTGTGCCAGCCGACGGCGACCATAAACACGCCAGAACCGACCAACACAAACTTCGGCACCCGCGGAACGCACGGTCCAGGCGACGCAAAATCAAGTGGAACTTCCCAAGGTGCGGGTTCAGGTAGCGGTTCCTTCGCTTCAGCCGACCAGACAGCCGACAGAGGAAGTGGGTCCGGCGGCCCCAAGGGCGAAGGCCCCAAGGGCGAAGGCCCCAAGGGCGAGGGCCCCAAGGGCGAGGGCCACAAGGGTGAAGGCCACAAGGGCGAAGGCCACAAGGGTGAAGGCCACAAGGGCGAGGGCCCCAAGGGCGAGGGCCCCAAGGGCGAGGGCCACAAGGGCGAGGGCCCCAAGGGCGAGGGCCCCAAGGGTGAAGGCCACAAGGGCGAGGGCCCCAAGGGCGAAGGCCCCAAGGGTGAGGGCCACAAGGGCGAGGGCCACAAGGGCGAGGGCCACAAGGGTGAAGGCCACAAGGGTGGTGGCCCCAAGGGCGAAGGCCACAAGGGCGAGGGCCACAAGGGTGAAGGCCACAAGGGTGGTGGCCATGAAGGCGGCGGCAACAAGGCCGGTGGCCGCCAGGGCGGCGGCAACTCGGGCCCTGAAAACTCAAGTAGTGGCAACGGCGGAGATGGAAATTCCGGCAACGGCAACGGGAACGGTGGGGGGAATGGTACCGGGAACGAAGGAAACGGAAACGGGAATTCTGGCAACGGCGGAGACGGAAA
>NZ_KB897835.1:0-118716 GCF_000377185.1 Rhizobium sp. 42MFCr.1 | reverse complement strand
CCCATCAGATGCACGACGCGGGCCTTTTCCGGCAGATCGAAATAGAGATAGGCCTCCATCCGCCGGTCATGCACGTGGCAGGGCATGGTGTTCCACACCGAGCCTTCGGCAAGCGTCGTCATGCCGACGACGAGCTGACAGGTTCTGACACCGTCCGGATGGATGAACTGGAAGATCGAACGCTCGTTGCTCGTTGCCTGAGCGCCGAGATCGACGCGCTTGGCATCTGAAATGCCGATATGCTTTGCAGGGTGACGAACATGCGCGGGGGCGCTCAGCAGGTAGAATTTTGCCGGCTGTTCGGCCGATACGGACCGGAATGTCACCGAAGCCCCCATGCCGGCATAGACCATGTCGCGGGTACCGGCCTGAAACTCTTCGCCATCGACGCTGACGATGCCGGCACCACCAATATTGACAGCGATCAGCTCGCGCCGGGCCAGAAGCGTGTCGGTCCCGGCAGGCTTGATCGTTTCCAGTGAAAGCGGCGCGGAAGTCGGCATGGCACCACCGACGATCATCCGGTCGTAATTGGTGTAGTGAAGCTGGATGCGCTCCGCCACGAAGAGTGGCGGCAGCAAGAAGTTTTCGCGAAGCTCGGTGGTCCCAAATCCCGCTGCGGCCCGCGGATCAATCGCATAGCGGTTGGTGTAGTCAGTGTGAGTCACGTTGCCTCCCATGTCCTTCCAAGTCATCATACATATTGATCATACTTGAGCAACCGCAATCGCTTCATTCGGATCAACTACCGATGGCATTTTATAGTCAAATCTCTGAATTATAAGACATTATCATCAATTGCCTCGAATTCCGCAATTTTGTATGACAACATCCACAATTGTTGTCTTAATGCAGCACTGGCTGTATGCTCGGACATCATTTGCAGAGGCGAAAACACCCTTGAACGCAATTCCTCCACCGGTCGATGGTGGTCCATCACGACGACAGAAGCTCTCTGAACGGATCGCCAACTCCCTCCGCCAGGATTTCCTTTCAGGCCAGATCTCCGTCGGACAGAAGTTGCCGACGGAGGCTCAACTCGCTGAATCCTTCGACGTTAGCAGGACCGTCATTCGCGAGGCGATCGCGGCTCTCTCGGCCGATGGGTTGCTGGAAACGCGACAAGGGGCAGGCATCTTCGTGATTGGTCACCAGTCGTCCGCTCCGATCATAAGACAGGACCGATCAAGCAACATATCGCACGCCCTGAACGTGCTTGAAGTTCGCATCGCGCTTGAAGCTGAAGGTGCGGCGCTGGCCGCCACCCGCAGAAACGCCTCGCAGGAGGCGCAGATTCAGGAGAGCTTTTTCGAGTTCGATCGGCTCCTGCAGCTTGGCATGCCCACCGGCCAGGCCGACTTTGCATTCCACCGATCGATCGCCGAGGCAACCAACAACCCTTTTTATGTTGAAGTCCTCGACGCCCTCGGGGCGCGAACCATCCCTTGTGACGTCACCTCTCCTTACGCCACCGAAGAGGTTCTCTCGGTCAGCTACCAGGCCGGATTGCAGCGGGAACATCTTGCCATCCTCAATGCAATTTCTGCAGGCGACGCTACCGGTGCGCGCGACGCCATGCGCGCTCATCTGTCTGCAAGCCAGGAGCGATATCGCGAACGCCTGCGGGATCGGCGCACGCGATATCAAAGCATCATCGAAGCAAGCTAACGGATAACGATGCTCAACGGGCTTGGGATGACGGGCGCCATCATGACCCTCCGACCTCATCCCGCTTGGCTTTCACCTCGTCAGATGTGCCAATCGTTGCTCGCAGTGGCTTCGGTGGCAGCGTGCAATGGGCTGTCCGCGAGGGTATAGGCCCTGATATAGTCGATGTGCATTTCCGATCCGTTCGGCAGACCGTTGGACGGCGCTCCAGCCGTACCGCCGACAGCGAGGTTGACCAGCATGTACATGGGATCGTGCATGTCTTCGGGTGTATCCGTCTGCGCGACTGCGACGTCATCGAAGTACCAGGTGATGTGATCCTCGTCCCAGAGAACGCCGTAGTTGTGGAAGCCTTCAGTACTTGCCACCTTGACTGGAAAGGACGTCATCGTATGTGCGCCGCCATGGTCGCTATGGACTGTGGCATTGACAACGTTCGGCTCCTGACCGCGCATCTCGACGACGTCGAGTTCTGGTGGCCAGGAGCCGTCCTCCGGGAGGAGCCAGAAGGCCGGCCAGACGCCCTGTTCCGTCGGCATATCGGCACGAATTTCGAAATAGCCATAGGTCTGGGCAAAGGACGAATGGGTGTTCAGGAGACCAGATGTGTAGTCGTAGCCGTCAATCTGCGCCTGAACCGCCTGCGAGGCGGGTTCTGCCGAAATCGTCAATACGCCGTTGCTCACAGAGAATGGATTTGCCGCTGCGGTCGGTGCGTAGGACGGGTTGATGTACCACTGCAGCTCACCGTTCCCGGTCAACGGGCTGCCGCGGTCCGGCGCCCACCAGAACTTGGCATCCCACGTGCCCTGGTCGCCACTGCGCAGGGACAGGTTGTTGAATTCGTCATCGAAGCTCAGCGCGAGCTTCGAGCGGTCGAGCGTCAGTTGAAACTGGCTCGCCTGCAGATCCGACACCTCGGTATTGGCAAAGACGAGGCTCTCACCGCCACCGAGATCCAGCCGCAGATTGGCGCCCTCCTGCGTCGTATGAGCCAGCACCTGCTCGAAGGACGAAAGCCCATAGCTGTTCAGGCGCACCGTATCGTCGCTGCTGAAATCGACGATCAGATCACTCCCGTGGCCCTTGGTGACGAGGAATGTATCGGCTCCGCCTCCGCCGATCAGCACGTCGTTGCCTGCACCGCCGTCGATCGTCTGGCTTCCCGAGGCTCCAGAGATGATGTTGTCCTGGGAGTTGCCGAAAGCATAGCGCCCGGCGCCCGTCACAGTCAGGTTCTCGAAATTCTCAGGGAGCGTATAGCTCATCCAGGTGTTGATGGTGTCGGTTCCTCCGCCAGGCTCCTCCGCAGCACGATTGATGGCGGAATAGAGATAGTAGATGTCATCGCCGGTTCCGCCGTGCATGGTCACGTTGACGGAACTGTCACCCCATATGGAGTCGTTGCCGGATGTGCCATTCAGCACGGGGCCGGAACCGGTTGCGGAGAACCATGCGGTCGAGGCGCCACTGTAGAACAGCGGTTGGCCGACAGCATTTTGTATAGATTTTGCCATTATCAACTCCTTCGGGTTTTCATGCTTCTCATGGCCTCCCTCCTCCGATGGCTGTCGTCACTCCTCCCGAAATGCACGGACCAACTGGTCCGTAAACGGCTTTGCGAGATAACCGAGCGCCGTGCGCTCGCCCGTCTCGATGAAGGCTTCGACGGGCATTCCGGCAACCGGTGCCAGCTTGCCAAGCCTTTGCCATTCGCTCTCGGGCACCGCGACCCGAAGCGTGTAGTAGGATTGGCCGGAATGCGTGTCCGTTGTCAGGTCAGCGGAGACAGATGCAACGCGTCCCTGCAATTCCGGTGTAGTCCTGTAGCTGAACGCGGAGAACCGCAGGCTGACCTCCTTGCCGACTGCGACCTGGTCGACGTCCTGTGGCGACAACTTCAGCTCGGGCGTGAGCATGTCGTGATCGGGCACGATCTGCATGACGGCCTCGCCTGGCGTGATCACGGCACCGCGCGCATGGACAGCAAGTTGATGGACGATGCCGTCTTGCGGCGCCTTTATGTCGACGTGTCGTAGCTCGTCCTCTATCGCAACGCGCCGCTCGGCGTATTCGCCGCTGTCGCCCTCCGCCTGCCTCAGCTGTTCGGAGACTTCGCTTCTGTGATCGTCACCCACCTGGATAATCTGCAGCTCCGTTTCGGCGATCTTTCCCTTGATTTCCGCGGTCGAGGCAACGAGGCTGCCGAGTTCTCCCGTCAAATCGGCCGCATCACGTTGCAGGGTGTAGACGCGGGTTGCGGGAATAACCCCCTGCCGAAGCAGCGGCTCCAGGCTTGCAAGCTCCTTGCCAATGATGCCGATGGCGCGACGCTTGCCCTCCTGCTGGGCCGACAGTCCTTCAGCCTGCTGGTCGAGCTGGCGGACGCGCTCGCGCAGTTGCGCCGTCCTTCCGCTGAGCGATGCGCGACGGTCATCAAACAGCCGCTGTTCGGAGCTCATGAGGCCGGCAGCCTGAGTGCCGTCAGCATCTGTGACCAATGCGGGAAAGAGGATGGCGTCCCCACCGTTGCGTTCCGTCGAAAGCCTGGCTGATCGCGCTGCAAGCTCTCGCAGCCGCCGCGATACGATCGCAAGATTTGCTTTCGTCTGGGTGTCGTCGAGGTGAACGAGTATCTGGCCAGCCGTGACGCGATCACCGTTGTGGACGAAGACCTGTCCCACAGTGCCGCCCTTCTGGTGCTGCACCGGCTTCACATAGCTGTCGACGACCAGTGTCCCCTGGGCAATCACCGCGCCGTTTATACGAATCGCCGAGGCAAGCCCGCCAAGAACCCCGACGAGCAGGGCAGCTGTCGCAAGGGCAAGCAGCGTAAGTCGGCGGATTGCCCGTTCCGTCGATGTCACAGCCCCGGTCATAACGACAACTCCCCGCCGGCGCGAAGCAGTCGGACAAAGGAACCGGTGGCAGCGACTGACTTTGGTCCCGTCTTGAGAACATCGTTCTTCGGGCCGAACGCTTTGCCCCGACCGCCCTCGAGAACCAGCACCTTGTCGACCGCGGAAAGCGCGCTCGCCCGGTGAGCGATGATCAACACCACCCCTTGCCGCGACCGAACGGACTCGATTGCCTGCGAGAGTGCCAGCTCGCCCTGAACATCGAGATTGGAATTCGGCTCGTCGAGCACAACGAGGAACGGATCCGCATAGAGGGCCCTTGCCAACCCGATGCGTTGCCGCTGGCCCGCCGACAGGGTTCTGCCCTGCTCGCCGATCCGCGTATCGAAGCCATCGGCAAAGCTCACGATCATATCGTAGACACCCGCGGCCCTGGCGGCCGCGATGATCAACTCCGAAGAGGCCTCCGGATCGAACCGGGCAATGTTGTCGGCGATGGTTCCCTCGAACAGCGACACGTCCTGCGGCAGGTAACCGATGTTGCGGCCGAGTGCTTCCGCCGTCCATTGTGACAGCGACGCTCCGTCCAGCCTGATATCCCCGGCAAGGGCCGGCCAAAGGCCGACGATGCCCCGCGCCAGCGAAGACTTGCCCGAGGCGCTCGGACCGACGATGCCAACTGCCTCACCGGCTTGGACCTCGAAGGACAGCCCGCGAATGATTGGCATCTTCGAGCCCGGAGCCGCCAGATGAAGGTTCTCCACTGCCAGTGATTGTCGCGGCGCCGGCAGCGCGACGTCATGAAGTCGCCCGTCGGAGAGCTGGACCTCGCGGTCGAGGCGCGACCATGCCTGGCGGGCAGCCGCAAATCCTCGCCAGTGCGCGATGGCAAGCTCGATCGGGGCGAGCGCGCGGCTCACGAGAATGGAGCTCGCAATCATGATGCCGCCAGTTGCTTCCTGTCGAATGACGAGTATGGCGCCCACGGCCAGCACGGCGGACTGCAGCAACATGCGCGCGGAGCGCGACAGGGTTGAAAGCGAGTTGACGAAAGTGGCCGTGCGCAAGTGACTGTCGAGGTGGCGCCGGTTGACTTCGGCCCAGCGCGCCGAGAGCGTCCCACCAAAGCCCATTGCGACGACCGCTTCCGAATTGCGCCTCGCGGTTTCGGCGAAAGCCATTCGCTCAGAAAGGATGGTGGCCGTCTCCCTCGTCGGACCGCGTGACTTCAGCTCCGCAAGCAGCGCCAGCCCCGTCAAGAGAAGCGCGCCAGCCACGGCCGTGAGGCCAATCCAGTGGTGAAACAGGAAGCAGAGGGCGAGGTAGAAGGGCATCCAGGGCAGATCGAACAACGCTCCCGGGCCCGGGCCGGACAGAAATCCACGCACTGTATCGATATCGCGGATCGTCTGCAGACCGTCTCCCGGCGCCGGCTTGCGCGATGCCGACAGCGCAACTGAGAGGAAGGCCCGCCCTGAGAACCGCTCATCCACCGCCCGTCCGATCTGCCCGAGAAGCAGGGATCGCGTGAGATCCAGAAGCCATTGGAACGCAAAGAGGGACACAACGATGATGACCAGACCGACGAGGGTCGGCAGGCTGCGGCTGGGAATGACGCGGTCATAGACCTGGAGCATGAAGAACGAGCCACTGAGCGCCAGGATGTTGACGAGGCAACTGGTTACACCAAGCCCCAGAGCGCCAACACGCAACGACGAGAAGAGCCCAAGGAAGGGTCGCGGCTGCGAGAGGGATCCGGTTTCAGACAAATGGACTCCTTGTGGTCGTAGCGCAGACACACCATGCCGAGGCTTCGGTGGCCGAGAAATCGAGATCGCTTGCCTAGACTGAGGCAAAAGAGACCGAATGACGACCGCAAACAGCGGCGTCTCTTCATTCCGCGCTAAGTCGCCAAATCAGGCGTTAAGCGCGAAGTCGTGTTCCAGTCACTTCGTCGAATGACTGTCTTCTTTCGAACCGCGGCAGCGCGATTGCTGAGCGATTCGGCAGTACTTGTGAGGGCATTTTGTGACTTATATAAGATCCCGGTTGCAATTCGTGTCCGGATTTGCGTTTCCAGCGGGGGGTTCGAAGGCTCCGCAAGTCTCACCGGGTACGATCCACGTTCAAATGATCTGCGCTGTGCATCTGACGGGTGGTAGCAAGTGCGGGCACCCAATCGATCGGACAAATCGAGCGGCACCAGAGCAAGTATCGCTCTGTAGTCTCAAAGCCCTCGACTGAGAAAATCTCGCTGCGGCGCGTGCATATGGCCCGAGACCCCTGGCGAGAGGCGAACCGGTATTCCGTCCACCCCCACCGGATGCAAGCATCGACGTCGCGTGTAGCGTCGGAACATCAGCCGCCACAATGGCGCCACAGATTTTCGCGGTTATTTTGGATCAAAAACAGCGGATAGCGGACAATGAAGTTCCTGGTTCTATTTGCAGCAGTGCTTTTGTTTGCGACCTTTCAGGCCGAGGCGCAGATTTACGGTCCGTATGACGGCTACGGTGACTATGGCGACTACGGCTACTATGATCCGTATGGTCCATATGGACCGCCGCCCGACTATGGCGAGCCGGTGCCGCAGCGCCAACCCCGAACGGGAAGGGGCGGGACAATCGTCATCGCCACACGCGAGCACACGCTTGTCTATACGACGCCTCAAGGTGAACAGCTCGCCTATCCGATTGCAGTCGGGCGCCAGGGAAAACGATGGTACGGCACAACGCATGTCACGTCGAAGCGCAAATATCCCGAATGGCGACCGACGGCCAGCATGCGCCAGAAGAATCCGAGACTGCCAATGGTCGTGCGCCCCGGCCCTTCCAATCCGCTCGGTACACGGGCCATTTATCTTGCGGACGGCCTGCTGCGCATCCATGGCACCAATGATCCGTCCTCGATCGGCACGAATGCGTCAAGCGGTTGCTTTCGCATGTACCGCGAGGACGTCGAGGAGCTCTACGAGATGGTCCGCCCGGGAACACGCGTGATCGTCCGGCGGTGATATAATAATCGCCCAGTTCGGGTGTCGGTCACACAAAACCTTTTCAAGGGTCCACGTCTGGCGTTTGGACGCGCCGCTTGCCAACACACTGCACCCTGGGACTCAGCACATTGGTCGGTTGATTCGATGGAACGGCGGCACCAGATCGCTTCTGAGCCTCGCGCTCCTTCAAGTTGTCATTACTGACGTGTTGGCCCATATCATCCCCGAGACTCGTCAGTATTCCGAGAACGTGCATTTTTCCACTGGCTAATATTATGGGTTGCTTGTAAAATCCCGGTGTCTGCCTCCCATGGAGCGACAGGAGGTTCTGCGGTCGGCTGGACCCCTTCCCGGAACCTCCCCCTCCGCACACTCCAGGGTTCGTCAACGGCGTATGCAAGGGGCACCGTCTCGTCCTGGGGCAGATACGACGACCACCGTTTGGTTGCCGGACTGGCTCACCGACACCATCTGATCAACGTTGATATAGAGCGGCTTACCGACAAGGTCGGGGCAGGGCCGGAGGAAGTGGCAGACGCCGTTTTCGGATGGATCGAGCAGTACTATGACCTCGGTCTCTCAAACGCGGGAAACCTGCGGAGTACTCTGGACCCGGATACTCTCCGGCTCGTTACTATGCTCTGCAAGTGGCGTTTCCCGCTGCAGCGACATTGATTGGTCTGGAGATCAGGCGTCTGTTTCTGCGCGTCCGGCCACAGCAATAAGACGGCGCGTTCCGGCACTCCTGTAGCGAGCCGAACGGTACAGCCGCAATCGACCTTCACCCGCCGCCCTCAGCTATCTATGCTATTTCAGCCGGTTAGCGGCCTTGTCACAAGCATCACGGTCAGATCCATGCATTTTGATGATGCGCTGTGCATCGGACGTGGCGATGCCGTGCTTCTCTGCAAACGTTGCAACGTGGTATGGTTCACGCCCCGAGAACCCCGGATCGGCTTTGCCGCGTCGCTGTCTTTGGTTTGACACTACGGTCTCCTTATTGCGTGGGCGTAGAACAGGCGACTGTATTTCGCCTCTGCATACCTTACTTCTTCTTCAAGCCGCCTTGGCTATCCTTGACCTGAGAACCTAGAGTGGGCGGGGCGCTTTTGGGGGCAGCCTTGTCCTTTTTGGGCTTCCTAACTTCCTTGTTGCTTCGTACCTGACCCTTGGCCATTTGCGTAGTCTCCTCGTGAAAACAGACCTAGCTATCATTGGCCGGTGAATAGCAAGAGATATCGGGAGTGGAGGGCGGATTTGCCGGAACCATATTTCTGTACTTCGGCAGGCTGCTTTGACTATGAGAGTTCAAGGGGCGGCCCTTGAATTCTTCGAAGCGGCCCATGTCTTGGACGAGGAACGATGCCAACCCGTAGTGCCGGTCGTTGTTTCCATCAAAGCCATCGAAGGTCAGTGCAATGGGGTATCTGCGGCCAACGAGGTTGCCATGTTCGACGCCAGCGGCCTGAGCGTAAACGGTTCTCCCGTCGTGGGGTCGACCTAAGCGACGAAATCGGGGAACTACACCGCGGTTCTCGCGGACAACGGCGCTACGCGGATGAAGAAAATCGTCAATGGTGTCGAGTAATGAAATGACCCCGGAGGAAGAGGCGGAATTCATCGCCTCGGGGCCCGTCATGGAGCGGAAAGTAGAAAGCTTCCGCTGGGCAGTTCAAGCTTCAGTTTCTAGCCGCCGCCTCCTGGAGGAAGTCGACGCGTGGAGCGCTTCGCAATCCAAGGCAGTTCAGATCGCCTATGCGTATTCCGGATCGTTCGTCCGGACTGAGCCCATGATGGCAGCGGGTTTGGCTACCATGGGCCTCACGGAGAAGCAGATCGACGCGCGTTCTTCACGGCAGCTGCGGCGCTTTGAGACATGTGGGGGAGAGGCGCACTGGCCTTGTTTGGGGTTCCGCATGGCAGTGCGCCTCTCTGCTTGCGGGTGACTTTGCAAGCCATACGAAAATATCGCTCGACGATGAACGTGCGACGCCTCGTTCGCATTAGTACGACTAAATAATTTGGGGGAGTTAAGGGGTCCGCAGGGGTTCGCGGACCCCCGAGCATTGTTACAGAGGCCGAATATGGGCCACGCCCATAAGAGCACAACCAACCATCCATCGCACGTACTGCAATAGTGGTATCAAAACCTACCGCTAGTAGAAAACTCTAGCGGGATAGGCGTTGCGGCCGACCGAGAGTCGAGTGCGGCCTTCCGGATCTTGCGGCTAGCTCTTGATGCAGCCTTCTTGACCTCTCGGCACGCCTCCTTCGCCAACTGTCTTCCTTGTACGGGTTGAAGGCTCGATTGAGGGTCTGCATGTTCGAATCTTGATATCCTTCAGCTTGTCGACGATTGAACTAAGGTGGCCGCTACCCATCTATCGGGAGGCGGAGCGGATGCCCGATACCGCCGATACCCCTCATGATTGGAGAGCGGCCATGTTGGTACACCGATGGGAAAAGCCCCTTGTGCTGGGAGACAGCCGCATTCGCATTGTCGTCGGCTCCGCAGAGGAGGCATTGACATGGCTCATCCATGAGCCGAACCAGGACACTGCCAAATGGCAACGAGCATGGAAAGCGTGCCGGGCCGTCGTAGAGGGCCGGATGAACGCTGAAGACGCCAAGTCCGCCGTTAGGCTCGCTGCTGTGCACTGAGTCATTCGCGCTCCTGCTTCTGGTCAAATCCGAATATCCTTCAGCTGGTCCATGATGGACTTCCGGCCGAGACGAGCCTCGGACCGCGCCTCTTCCCGCTGAGCGTTGTAATTTCCTTGATCAAAGCGAACGAACCCCTGCGAACTGTCGCGGACACCAATTCGGTCGACACCTCTTCCGCAACATCCGATTGCTTTAATTCAATTATTTTGATTTTGTCGCCAGTGTCACAACCGCTCATTGATCGTCTCGCAGCTAGCGGAAACATCCCTCCTCCATCATCAGTTCTCCTAATTGCAGCGCCCACACACACGCTACATGGACCAACGCATCGCCTAAAGCTGGTCCGGAGCAGACCCGGCGCCCGCCCCCAGCACGCCGAGCTTGTGCTATGAATGTATCCGGCGCGCTTTAACCGCGACAAAACAACCCGGCCATTGATCGTGACGAGCACGCACCCCACATGCGAGGCGCAATCGATGTCAACTCTCGTGATCCCAAATGCCTATCTTTGAAAATACTGCGCGGATAAACTGTGCAGACACCTCTGGACGCCGCCTCGTTATTATCGAACAACGAAAATTTCCGTCATCTCCGCCGAACGGGAAGCCTCAAGCGCCCATCATCGACTACATGACTGAGGACGGCCAAGTCGCTAATAAGATCGACGACGACAACTTTCTCCTGCTCCTAACAGACGAAGTCTTCCATCGGACGTAGGCCAGCATGGGAACTTTCCTCCATGCCGCTAGTTCATAGGATGCAGCGCTAGAAGTACGCTGTGGTAGGATTCGCCCGCCGGCGGATCCGCTCTCAAGGCCCGACGTCGACGTCTGTCCCGTCGGGCTTTTTCTATTCTTATGCTGATTGAGCAAAACCGTATTAATCAACCAGAACGTGATATCCAGAACGCGTGGTGTTAACTTTGAGGGGAATTCGCAATGGCCGTAGAGCGTGAGCATGAGACCGTTCGACCTGCGCAGCCATGGGCTCCCAATTGGCGACATACTATTCAAGCTGAAATCATCGAAGGTGGCCTGTCTGCCGCTCAAGCCAAGCTCGACACCGGCGATTTTGATCCTGCAAACCAATATGTCGAGGTATCGGTGCCGCTATGGGGGAGGATTCAAATCCCGGTAGACGCCAATCGGAAGCTGATGTGGAGTGATGCAGGCGTGCTATGGTCCTGTCGCTGATCGCAGCCCGGAGTTTGTGTGTAAGGGCTCCGGCGCCGGCCATAAGAGCTGCAATTGTGATCCTATTGTTGCCGTGGCCGAAACGGGTGAATACTAGAGCAAGAAGGACCATCCCTGGGGCTCAATCTTTTGCGCGCAGCGCATAGGAAACCCGCCGGCATTCGCGCCCGACGGGTTTCGATAGCTAGAAATTAAAATACACGCCCACACCGGATCTGCGATGGTAGGGGTAGTAGTCGCGATAGCCGTATCGCGGATACCCGTTGTTATACCGCGGATAGCCGTAGTACCGTGGACGGTAGCAAGAGCCGTAATACCGGCAATCGCGATAGGCGTACCCCCGGTTCTTATAGTGGCCATACGCATATCCATTTCCATGGCCGCGGTGTTTGACCTGCTCGACGTCAGTGGCGTGCATAGGTACTGCGTTTGGCACAACGATCGGCGCAGCGTCAACCGGAAGGGTGAAAGACACAGCCAGGACCACGGCTGCGAGTGCGGGCAAGAGCTTCTTCATCATCGGAACATCCTTTCAGGCTGCTAGTCTGGGTTAATGGGCATTAACCTCCGATGAACGGCTGCACGTTGAACTCCGGCTGGTTTCTTATGCCGGCGCTGGGAACAGATGGTGAGATGAACTTGACGCGGCGAGCGCTCAACGCCATTTCATCTCCGCGCTCGGGCGGGTGCGTACCCCAACCTATCGGCATGCGGCTGCGGGCAACCTCTTCAATGAGAGGCGCTATGCGCATGGCCTATTACCCGTCCGATTTCACCGGGCATGAACTCCGGTACTCCTGCACGAAATGCCAACGCAGCGGATCTATGCAGGCGGACGCCCCCGCCCACTATGGCAACAAGGCGCTGTCGGATCTTCGCTATGACTTAGCAAGGCTCGCGGCCATTGCCTCAGTCCTTGAGTGTCTTGGCCGCCGTAGCGGCCTCTTGCTGAAGGCGCATGGCCTTTAGCTGCGCGGTCTTCTCATTCCTCGCTCTGACGACGGGGTCGATTTTCGGGTCAGTGCGAGAAAGAAATTGTGTCTGGGTCAACCCGAATTCGGCTTCCGCGCGTTCTCGGGTTTTGCTCATCCGTTCATTCATTACTGGATTCCTACGGTTGGGAAGTTACGAAACCACTGTCCTTCCGGCTGCTATTTAAAGTCCGCCAGCGTAAGAACGATCAGGTTTTTTGGTTTTGACGTGTATATGCGCTCCGCCACCCCAAGAATTCTAACTCGAAGCCTGTCAAATGCCGCGAGACAGTCGCGTTCCGACGTCGCCATCTCGCACGGTCCATTTGCCAATACGTCGATATCGACGAAGAAGCGAATTTCGAACATACCATCGTGGCCGAGGAAGCGAACCCGCCTCGTGGACCCGTCATAGCTTCTGGCTCGGTTGGGAAACACA
The DNA here is from genome assembly GCF_000377185.1 of Rhizobium sp. 42MFCr.1. Lineage (NCBI taxonomy): Bacteria > Pseudomonadati > Pseudomonadota > Alphaproteobacteria > Hyphomicrobiales > Rhizobiaceae > Rhizobium > Rhizobium sp. 42MFCr.1. The sequence continues at coordinate 105,928 of NZ_KB897835.1, read as the reverse complement.
ATTGCCATGGAAGACCTCCCAATCTCCTGGTCGCGAAACAGGCACCTCGATGAGGTGCCAACAACTACTTCAGACCCGAGGCTGCTGCATGCTGCCCGCATTTTTAAAGCCTTGCGCCTACCAGAAGACACCCTTGAACGTGACATACACAATGAACGCGAGGCTTATTGCTGGTGTCGATTTGACGAGAAAGTCCACGTAGCGAAACCGTAGAGCGGCTCGCACGAGATTGTCCTTGGAGAAGATAATAGAGGCGGAAGACATGCCGTCCTCCTTTGTTGGGGCTGGAACGCTTTCAGCGCCCGCACCCGGCAGCGCCCGTGTTAGAAGCTGCCGATGAGTTGTAGGTGGTGTGCCAACAGAACGATTGCAATGCCTATCTACATTATTAATCGGCAGAACGAAGGGGCACCTTTGATCATGCTGCGCTCCTTCGGCAATATCTCTAGCCTTTGATGATAGGCGGGGCGTGAGTCGAATTGACTCGCTATCGTCTTGCTTATGTGAGCAAGTGCTTGTTGCCCGGTCGTAGTTCTGTTCCTGGGATCGACCTCTGAGCTTTTTGGAGTCCGCCTTGCACCCCTTGGCGGACTCCTTCTGCGTATGGTGCCGCCTATTCGGCCTTTTGGGCCAGCCACTGCTCTTTACTCATTCCGTGCCGTCGAGCTGATTGATGGCGAATGACAAGCCACACTCCCCGCCTCATGCGCTGCAAGTGTGGGCGCGCGATTGACGGTGAGGCATCTCTCGCCGGACTGACTAATGGGCGGAAGGTTCCTAACCGCGAAGATGCGGCCCGGCGCCTACCCCCTCGCGCCGGGCCGCAAAGTCAGCGGTGTTGTCTAGGCTAACCGCTCAGCCCAGCGTTAACTTACCAGCTAAGGCTGATCGCCCACAGGTATATAAAATAAGGCATCCCGGGACTTTGGCCTGACTTATCTGTTCGAGCCCGCCGGAGGCTCCGCCAGCTTCCGCTCGCAAATCATTATCGAGGAGATTGAAGAGCCGGTGGTGGATTGAGATTCAAATCGAAGGGTCTTGAATCTCGAAAATCGACAAACCATTTCGTTTTCCGTCCACTTCAACAAGGAGGAAAACTGAAATGACCCGGAGATTTCATCGGCACGACGAGCCGTTGACGTCGGAGGATTTATCGAAATGCCAGGCTGCCCTTGAGCGGTACTGTCGTCAGAACCACCTGGAAGCTGCGTCCGAGGAAGGCCAGCGAGCGGCCGCTATCATCATCGAACTCTATCAGCAAGGCATACACGACGAGCGGCAGTTGAAGCTGCTGGTAGACACTGCGCGCGGCTATAGTGCGCGTTGATGGAGTCGAAAAGCGCTGCCTAATGTCATGGAGAAGCGGAACAAGGCGCTCCAACACACGTTCCCCGGACAGATCGCGCCAGATCACCCCTTCTCTGACGCGACCTTTCCATCGAAGAACTTGCCCCGCCGGCAACACCGCGGGGCTCTTTTATGGCAACAGCTAAAATGGTCAGTTGCCTCGAGGACAGAAATCGCGATCAGGGTCCAGCACCGCTTTAGACGTGTAGGTGGACTCGGGTGCGGAACAAGGATCGAAGACGTTCGTTTACATCGCATGGAACGGCTTCCCGTCTTCGCCGCTCCTTTTCAAACTGTTGTATAAGAGCCTCGCTTGGTTGCACCCCGGCGGGGCTCTTATTTTTTGTCCGCGCGAATGGATCCCATTGTTGAGGTGCTGAAAACGGCGGCTTGTCTTTTCCCTGCCGTTTCCTTTCATATCGAGTCGAACTCCTGACCCCGCTTGTGCCGAGGCGGGGTCTTTTCCGAAGGCTTAGACCGGCGGGATTGCGACCGTGTGGCCAAGGATTGAAACCGCCACCAACATTACGCAAACCAGTCCGATAAAGGCCGTCACGCCGAGAGCGATGAAATGCTTCTGGTTCATCGTTTGAAGATGGGAAGCGTCAGGGCATCCGGCCAGTGTGGCTTCCCGTCACGCACGGCCACCCCTAGTGATTGTGAGCCCTGATGTTCCTTCGAGACATTCACCGGCGTGTATTTTGTCGCTGACTAATATTATTGGTTGGTGTAATGTTGCTGTGTCTGCCTCCCATGAAGAGACAGGGAGGTTCTGTGGTTGGCTTGGCTCGACGCAAGAAACACGATCATGTTACGCGTATCGCTTCTGGTCATTGGTCTGAGCATTGCAGCATCGCTTTCAGCGTGCACGACTCCTGCGAAGCCCGTTGATCGTAACAGTAATGCTACGCTCGCCACGAAACATTCAAATAACAGGAACAAGGACGCTAGGCGTGTTCAAGGCGTAAGCGACTGCAAGTCCAAGCCCAATTATTCAGGGATGCTCCGCACACTTTGCTATTGACGACTCTACCTCTCAGAAAAAACCCCGCTGAAGGAAGCGGGGAGTTTGTTTTGATCCCCGGCAGTCGCGGTTGCGGGGCAATAGAGCATTGGGGCTTCGCTGGGAGAAAGTTACGCGAGGCCCGACCCAAAACGGGTAGGGCTCGGTTTCGTTCCGACGTCCGATCATCCCGTGGATGGGAAACGGGCGATATCCTGACGAGCCCAAGGGTCTCGGAGCGCCGAGTACGACGGCCACACGGCAACGCTGGCCACGAATCGCGAGCAACATTTCCTTCGGGTTCTGCTAATAATTCATCCCTGGCGCAGTCTGGATGCAATCGGAGACAGCATTTATGACCGAAGGAGAGATTGGCTGGCTTACTGCGATCATCGTGGGCTTCTTCGCAGGGTGGATGGCGGACCATTTTATGCATACCCATCTGCCCTTTGGATGGGCAGTTATTGGAATGTCGGGGGCATTTATTCTAAACGCCATAGCCGAGAGAGCGGGCTATCATTGGGGCGGCTGGGTGACGTTCCTGCTGCTCGGCTTCTTCGGCGCATGCCTGCTGTTGATCCCGGTTCGCATCTATATCGTCCGCACGCGTGTTCCCCGACCGCCAGACGACTGGTAACTGTGCTATCGCTTGATCTGTCAGGTAGGAGGACACAGCAATGATCGCTCGGAGAGACTTCACATTCGAAGAATGGAGCTGCCTCTTGAATCTCTATCGCCACGAAACAGTTGACATCCCGAACGATCGGCTCCGCAGCTTCCAAGAAGCAGGCGTCACAGAGGAAGTGGTAGACGGAATCAGCCTCAGTCCGGCGGGTAAGCAATTGGTCTCGCATGAGCTTCTTCTAGAGCGTCGGAACCGGCTCCAGCGATGACTACTTCCAGACAGCAAAAAAACGGCCTCCCCGGCTAAGGAGAGGCGGCTGGTCAGAAGTAGTCAGCTCCACTTCGCAATAATGAAAAGCGCAAGATAAACAACGGCCATGATAACACAGGGCAGTTTCGGTCTGAGCATCTGCCACCTTTGGAAGCATCAGCTGAATATCCGCGGGATGTTAACGACTACCTTAAAAATAAAAAGCCCGCCACCGGTTAGGCAGCGGGGCTGTGGCGAATGCTCGGGCGCTCCTTAGCGCTGATCCGATCTCAAGGATTGGGTCGCCAAGTAAATGATGTAGGCGTAAGGCGTTGGTCGCCCCTGCTCCCAACCTTGATGAGTGGAAACCGGAACACGCAGAAGCCGAGCACCTGCGTCTGTGAAATGCGATGCTTACTGCGCCAGTCAATGTAGGTAATCTCTAATGACACGGCCGTTATTCCACAGCTGCGGCAGTCCGGCTGCTATTCAACGCAATGAGACCCTTTGCGCGCTCAAGCGACGCGCTCTGCTCGTTGCGATAGCGGGCGCCGATTTCCATCATCAGAACGGTGCCGGGCAGGAACTCAAGCTCGCTGAAGATGTCCTCCCAATCAATGTCACCCCAGCCAAGCGGCATGTGCAGGTCGCCGATGCCGAGCGCGGTCGATTCCTGAAGATGATAGGGCTTGTAGAAGGCCTGCGGACGACCGAAGGAATCATGGACGTGCAGGTGGCCGGCAACGGGCGCCATGGCGCGGATCTGTTCGCGGAAGTTCAGGCCGCGATAGGTCGCCTCTATATAGGCATGGCTGAAGTCGATCAGCGCCACGAGGTTCGGATGGCCGACCGCCTTGACGGTCTCGGCAACCTCGGCCGGCGTCTGCCGGTACTGGCCCGGTTCCGTGGTGAAGATGTTTTCGAAGGCGATGCGCACGTCGTAGCGTTTGGCATGTTCAGCCAGCTCGAACAGAGCCTCGCGTTCGCGCTGATCAGCCGTGGCGCGCTCGAACAGCTGGTCGGCGCGCAAGTGGCCGCCATGCTTTACGATCACCCTTGCACCGATCCGATCGCAGACCTCGACAAGCGCCTTGGCGGCATCGATCTGATAGCGTGCGGTTGCCGGATCCATGAAGTTGGACGATACGAGCCCATGGACCGTGTAGCGGAATGGAAACTGGGCGGTCAGTGCGGCCAGGCGTTCTGCGCGATCCTTGACGACGCGGCCACCGGCGATCAGGTCGATGGTCGTCAGGCCGAGTTCGACGGTCTCCACACCGAGGCCAGCAAGGCGGCGCAGATCGGCTTCGAGGCTGTCGAGTTCTCCGTCGGTGGAGCCGGAATTGAAGCCGGTCGAGATGATATTGCTCATGGGCATGTCCTTTGTTGAGGGTGCGTGAACTGCGGCGGTGTCGCCGCAGAATGGAGAGGTCTGGCTTGCGACACGTGAGCCCTTAGTCCGCCTCAGCTGACGGTCGGGTCCAGCTTGTCGCGAAGCCAGTCGCCGGCAAGCGAGATCGAAAGCGTCGTCAGCATGATGACCGTGGCTGGTGCCAACATGATCCAGGGGGCACGCGTCAGGTATTCCCGTCCGAAGCCGACCATGTTGCCAAGACTGGTCTCAGGCGGCTGGACCCCCAGCCCGAGGAACGACAGGCCGCTTTCCATCAGGATGATCTCCGGAAAGGTCAGCGTCATCGAGACGATGAGGGTCGAAGCGACATTGGGCAGGATGTGGCGGAAATAGACCCGCGTCGGGGTCGCGCCGAGCTGCACAACTGCCGCCGCATAGCCCTGCGCGCCAGCGGCAATGGCCAGGCCGCGAGCAATGCGGGCATAACGCTCCCAGCCATAGAAGCCCATGAGGCAAACCAAGAGCACCATGGATGAGCCGAAAAAGGCGAGCACGGCAAGCGACATGATCAGGAAAGGCAAGGCCGCCTGGAAATCCGCCAGCACGAGCACGACGTGCTCGACTGCGCCGCGAAAACGGGCAGCGGCGAAGCCGAGAAGCGTGCCAAAGACTGCTGATAGAAGCGTCGCGCCAAAGGCGATGACCAACGAGAGGCGGATCGACTGGATCAGGCGCGAGAGAACGTCGCGACCAAGCTCGTCTGTGCCAAGCCAATGTTTGGTGGAACCCGGTGCGGAAAGCCGGCTGGTGAGGTCCATGGCGGTAATATTGTAGGGCCGCATGTGGTCGGCGAAGGCAGCAACCACCACCATTGTGAGAAGCCACAGAATGCCAAGGAAAACGAGCGGCGGTACGGTTTGCAGCAGCCGCGACGTCCTGCCATTTGCGATTCGGACGGTCCGCGCCTCACCAAGTTCGACATTAGCCATGCTTCTTTCCTCAATGTCCTGTGTGAGAGCGCAACCGCGGATCGAGCCAGCCATAGAGCAGATCGACAACAAGATTGGAGACGACCATCGTGGCTGCGATGATCAGGAGAATGCATTGAACGACCGCAAGATCTCGATTGCTGACAGACACGACTAGCAAACGACCGATGCCCGGCCAGGAGAAGATCGACTCCACGACAACGGCACCCGCGATCAGCGATCCGACCATGAAGCCGACGATGGTAACGATCGGGACGGCGGCATTGGGCAGCGCGTGGCTCCAGACGACATCGCTCCACTTCAACCCCTTGGCGGACGCCGTCCGGATATAGGGTTGCCCCATCACCTCGATCATCGCGCTGCGCGAAAAGCGGGCAAGGATGCCGATCCCCCCAATGCTCATCGTGATCGTCGGCAGGATGCCGTGCATCCACGTGTCCTGACCGCCGGATGGCAGAAGCCCGAGCATGACGGAGAAAATCAGAACCAGCACGAGCCCCGTCACGAAGGAGGGAATTGTGAAGCCAAGGATCGCCAGAAGGATGACCCCACGATCGGCAAAACTCTGCCGATGCAGCGCGGCGTAGACGCCCGCTGGAATGCCGATCACAAGTTTCAGGATCAACGCCGGCACCGTCAGTTGCAGGGTGGCCGGAACGCGCTCCATGACGAGACGCAGCGCTGACGCCTTATCGCGCATCGACACGCCAAAATCGCCGGTGAATATCGATTTGAGATAAGCGATATACTGGATCCAGAGCGGCTGATCGAGACCCCACGCCTTTCTGAAGGCGTCGACGGAATCCTGCGGCACATCGGGTCCCAGCATGACCTGCGCCGGATCGCCCGACATGCGCAAGACGACGAAGGCAAACGTCACGACAGCGAGGATCGTGATCAGCGCCCGGAACAACCGCACGAGAACGAAGCGGATCATCTGAGCCTTCCCTATGCTGCAATCCGGGCGTCTTCGCCCGCTGTCACGTGGCACGCCACTGTCCGCTCGTGCCCGACGGTCTTCAGCCGAGGCGCGTCGATACGGCAGAGATCGCGCGCCAGCGGGCAGCGCGGATGAAAGGCGCAGCCTGACGGTCGATTTGCCGGATTGGGCGGCTCGCCCTGAAGGATCGTGCGTCCTTGCAGCGGGATGCCTGCACGCGGTACGCTCGATACCAGTGCACGCGTGTAGGGATGCATCGGCGAGTGGAAGATCACGTCAGCCGATGCCTCTTCGACGACACGGCCGAGATACATGACGGCAACCTTATCGGCCATGTTGCGCACCACCTTGAGGTCATGGCTGATGAATACCATTGCGATGCCGTGCTGCTGCTGGAGATCGCGAAGCATATTGATGATCTGGGCCTGGATGGAGACGTCGAGTGCCGAAACCGGTTCGTCGCACACCAGAAGCTTCGGGCGGGAAGCGATTGCGCGCGCGATCACTGCGCGCTGGCGTTGGCCACCTGACAATTCGTGCGGGAAACGTGTGGCCTGATCCGGCCGAAGGCCAACCGCGTTCATCAGTTCCGCAACCCGTGCGGCGCGATGTTCCCTTGGGATCAGCCGGTGGATTTCCAGCGGTTCGGACAGCTGCGTTGCGATCGTCAGGCGTCGGTCGAGGGCTGCGAGCGGATCCTGGTAGACAAGTTGCATCTTTGCCCGCAGCTTGCGCCACTCCGGGGTTCTGCTTTTCGGCATTGGCTTGCCATCGAACACGACCACGCCTTCCTGTGCGGCGTCGATCCCGAGCAGCATGCGTCCGAGCGTCGACTTTCCCGAGCCAGACTCTCCGACGATGCCAAGGGTCTCGCCGGGCATGACGGCAAGCGAGATACCGTCGACGGCGCGCACCGGTGTCGGGCGACCAAACAGTCCACGGCGGACATGGTAGATGCGAACGAGGTCGCGGACTTCGATCAACGGCGTCAATGCATCATCCCCTCTGCGATGCGGTCTCTCGTCTCGGCGGCAATCGCCGCTGGCGGGACCGGCCGAGCACATGCGAGCTGGCGTCCACGGCCGATCGAAACAAGCTGTGGCAACTCGTGATTGCATGCCTCGACAGCGCGAGGACAGCGCGGCGAAAAGGAGCATCCTTTGGGCAGGTTCCGTGGATCCGGTACAGTCCCTGCAATCGGGATCAAACGTTGCCGCGGACCATCGATACCTGGAATGGCGTCGAAGAGACCGCGGGTATAAGGATGGCGTGGCTCAGCGAAAAGCTCGTCCACCATCCCTTCCTCGACAATGCGCCCGGCATACATGACGCAGACTCGCTCGCAAACCTGCGACACCGCGCCGAGGTCGTGACTGATGAAAACGGTCGCCATGCCCGTCTCGGTCCTGAGAGAGGTCAACAGGTCCAGGATCTGCGCCTGGATTGTCGCGTCGAGCGCTGTCGTCGGCTCGTCGGCGATCAGCAGATCCGGCTCGCCGGCAAGGGCCATCGCAATCATCAGCCGCTGGCACTGTCCGCCTGAGAATTCATGCGGATAAAGGTCAAAACGGCGCCGCACATCCGGGATGCCGACCATATCCATGAGCCGCCATGCTTCAGTCTTTGCCGCCTCGCCGCGAAGGCCGCGATGAATGAGAAGCGCCTCGGTGATCTGGCGCCCGATCTTCAGAACCGGATTGAGAGAGCTTGACGGGTCCTGGAAAATCATCGCGACGCGTCCGCCTCGGACTTGCTCCAGCGCGGAACGAGGTGCCGCGAGCAATTCCTGCCCGTCGATCTTGACCGATCCCATGACGCTCGCCTTGCCGGGCAACAGACCGAGCGCCGCAAGCCATGTCACCGACTTGCCGCAGCCCGATTCACCGACCAGGCCGATGGCCTCGCCTTTTGCAATGTCGAGATCGATCCCATGCAGTACCTGCACGCTATCGAAAGCGACTTTCAGCCCGCGCATTTCCACGAGCTTGGCGGCAGCTGTGCTCATCGGCTCACCCTTCCTGTCGGCGGTTGCGTTCGTAACGAACCAAATGGATCCGGCAGTTGGTCGCCGCCGGATCCGGTTCATCGCTGTGATCAGCTCGGCCAGTTGTTGGCGCGGAAGTCCATTGCAAAGGCGGGAGCGGCCTTCCACTTGAGCGACGACTTCATGCCGGTGAAGACAGCATTCTGATGCAAGACCTGGTAGACGGGGTCTTCGCGCTCGCAGATCTCGAGCATGCGGGCGAAGGCCTTCTTGCGCTGCGCGCGGTCGGTGCTGGTTTCCAGGATCTGAGACATCTGGTTGACCTCGGCATTCGACCAGTCCTTCTTCTGCTGGACTTCGCCGTTCGGGCCAAACTGGGCAACGATCGAGGAGACGGGATCGTTGAAGTTGGCTGAGGCCGACCAGTCGCGTACCCCCTTGATGCCTGCCGGATCGTGGATCTGGCCCCAGTTTTCCTTCATCTCGATCTCGACGTTGAGACCGACCTGCTTCCACATCTCCACCATGATCTGACCGTTGGCGGTCTGGTTGGTGTAGTAGTTGTTGAGCAACCGGAAAGGGATCGCGTCGCCCTTGTAGTTCGCCTGCTTCAGGAGGTCCTGGGCGAGAGCCGGATTGTATTCCGGAACGGACCAGCCTTCGACGAACATGTCGCCGTAGAACGGAAACTGCAGGCCTGCCGGGATCCTCGTCTGGCCAGCCCACAGCGCGTCGACGATCGCCTGGCGATCGATCGAATGCGTCATGGCGCGGCGGACGAGCGGGTTCTGCAGGATCGGATTCTGGATATTGAAGACCGAGATGCGGTGATTGTTGATCGTCGAACCCTGCACCTCGAAGCCAGGAGCCGCCTGAACGGCTGCGATCTGGTCGGGAGGAAGGTCGCATGCGAAATCATACTCACCGGAAAGCAGACCGTTGACGCGCGAGGCGACTTCGGGAACTTCGACAAAGCGGATCTGTTCGAGCGGCGGGCGACCGCCCCAATATTCGTCAAAGGCCACGAGTGTCAGCGACACATCGGGTTTGAACTCGGCGACCATGTAGGGACCTGTCGTGACCGGCTTGCGGGCCCAATCGACATAGGTCCCAGCTTCGTCCCAGGCCCGACGGTTGGCGATCTGGCTGCCGAAAGCGTAGAGGCGGCCTTCGAGCGTCACGTCAGGCGTCGCGTTGTGGAAGCGAACCGTGTACTTGTCGACGGCTTCGACGCCAGCGAGCGCCGGCCACAGACGACGGCCGACGCCCGGTACCGCTGCCGGCAATTCCTTGACGGACGTCGGCTTGTTGTCGTTTTCGAAGATCGTCTTGCCGCCTGCCGGCTGCGTGCTGCCGCACACGCGCTGGGAGGAAAAGCTGAAGGCGACATCGTCAGCAGTCAACTCGTCGCCGTTGTGGAACCTCACGCCCTGACGCAGCTTGAGTTCCAGCGTCTTGTCGTCGATGCGCTTCCACTCTGTGGCGAGACCGGCAACTGGACCCTGATTGCCCATCCAGTCACGCAGGATCAAACCTTCCCAGAGGTTGGGGAAGAAAACTCGCTCGCCGACATTCGACTGCTCGTTCCAGATATCAAGCGTGTTGTTATTGGTGATTTTCTGCACGGCGATCGTCACGGACGGCCGCTTGCCTTGGCTCAACGCGAAGCGTGGCAAAATCGCGGTGCCTGCAGTTGCGCCAAGCAGCCCCAGGACGTTGCGTCGATTGATAGAAAGCATGAAGGTCCCCTTTGACGAAGTTTTGACGGAAATGGATCGGTCATAATGTCGCGGTGTTTTATGGCAGACTGCATGTCGGTTTCTTGATGAAACGATGAAGTTTACATGACATTTAAGATGATGTATTTGTTAACTTATCTCTACTTTTCCAGGCATCGAATTCCACCCCCAATCCGTCTGGATTTTGGTTCACGGGCTCTTCGTCGAGCCAAGGCGAGCGATGCACAATTCGCCGATCAAGTCGCCTTTTCGGGCGCCCCGACCTTTATGATCCCAGCAGGCTCTGCGCAGTAATCTCGTCGGTCATCAGACCGTTGATCAGGCGTCCCTTCAGGGCAGCCTGGATCGCCGCCAGTTTCTGTTGACCCTTCGCCACGCCGATCACCAGTGTCCTGCTGCAGGATGGGATGGGCGCACTCGCGACGCGATCGTTGGTAATGCCTTCAATCAGCTTGCCGTCCTTGTCGAACGTCCACCCGACAATCTCTCCGACTGCGCCTGCCTCGTGCAGGAGCTTCAGTTCGTCCTTCAGGATGAAACCATCAAGGAAAAGAGGCGCCTGAACGCCGACGTCCCCAATGCCGACAAAGGCAACGTCAGCGCATGCGGCAAGCGATAGTGTCTGGCGGATTACGGGCTGGTTGTGAAGGACCACCCGTTCCTGTCGCGACGAGGCGATAACCGGAACCGGCATTGGAAAGCATTTCGCCGTGATCAGGTCGGCAAGCTTGAAGACCACATTATAGAACCAGACCGAGCCTTCGCGGGTGATATTGCCGGTCAAGGAAACGATCTTGTGCTGGCGTGCTTCCATGGGCACCATTTCCTCGATAGCGGCCTTCAATGTGTGACCGGTACCAATGGCGATCACGGCAGGCTTGTTGCAAGCCAACCGGCGCTCGATTTCGGCAGCCGCCGCCTGGGCAAGGCCACCGCTCAAGCCCTGAGCCTGGTCGCCAGACGGAATGACTTCCACGAACTGCAGCGAAAACTTGCTCTTCAGCCTTGCTGCCATACTCATGCAGTGGCCAACCGGATGATCGAGCCGGATCTTGATCAAGCCCTGCGAGACAGCGCGCGACACGAGACGCTGGGCGGTTTGCCGGGAAACGCCGAGCTTTTGCGCAATCTCGTCCTGGCTGTGCCCCCCTATGTAATAAAGCCAGCCAGCCTTGGCCGTGAAATCGAGCCGGCTGCCATGGTCATCTCGCCTTGCAATCATGTCGCCCCTCTCCCCGCTGGTTCATCCTCATCTGCGTCACGGCGTCGATCGACGTCACGCACCCACCTCGACCGATGGCCGGGCCTGGTGCTGGTTGCCGACTCGTCGCCGCAAGACATGCAGCAGCTCTTTGGCACCGAGAACGACCTCCTCGGCTCCTGCCGCAAACAACGCCTCGCGTCTGCCCGAACGCGGATCGTTTGGCGCCACGAAGCCGATTGCCGGCACACCGGCAGCAACTGCCGCCTGAATACCCGCAGCGCTGTCATCGATGACGATGCTGCGCGCGCTGCTCGCGTTCATTTTGGAGAGGCAGAACTGGATGAGATCCGGCGCGGGCTTTGGGGCGGCGACCATCTCGGCGCTGAATATGTTCGGGGCAAAGTGTGACCACAGATCGAGAAGGCCCAGGCTCTTTTTGAGGCGTTCGACCGTGCTGTTCGATGCGACACATTTTGCAACGTCGAGCCCATCGAGAACGGCGCTGATGCCCTCCATCGGCAGGAGGTCGCGGCGGAAGGCAGCAAATATTTCGGCATGCCATCCGGCAAAAACGGTATCGAGGTCGGCGCAGATGCGGCTGGCCAGAATCTGCCGCAAGTCAGCCTCCGACTTTCCGGTAAACTCGACAAGCACCTGGCGCGGCGTCATCTCCATGCCGGCCTGGGTTATGGCATGCGCAAGCGTGCGCGCCGCAATCGGTTCGCTATCGATCAGCACGCCGTCGCAATCAAAAATCAGAAGATCCAAATTACTCATAGGTTCGCTATTCAGGGTATTCCGTGGTTCGCATGTCTGCGTGCACAGGCCATTGCTGGGAGGCCCAGGTGATCAAGCGGCCGAATGCCGCGATCCGGCGCGCACCGCCAGGGCCAGGGCTGGATCATCGCTGGTGATCCAGCCGACGCCCTGCCCGAGCCAGTGTTCGATCTCCTCTTGCTCATTCAACACCCAGCAGCAGAGACGATCGCGTGAAATGATCGCGGCAACCTCGTGAAAGGTTGCGGCCAGCAGCGACTTCTCGATGGCAACGAGGCCGGCGACTTCCGCAGCTTTGGTGAAGGTCGCAGCCGCACCCAGCGCCTCGGCGGACTTGGCATTGATCGAGCACAGGCGGCCGATTTCGGGAGCAACCTCTTGGCACCGTGCGAGAACCCCCAGATTGAAGCTTGTCAGCAGGCTGCGCCCGGCAAGCCCGTGACGTCGAATGGCCGCTGCCGCCAGGGCCTCAAGCCCTTCGTAATGCGCTCCATCCGCGTCGGCTTTCAGCTCGACATGAAGTTCGACGGGTCTCGAGGAAGCAAACAGAGCAAGCACCTCGTCAAGGGTCGGGATTACCTCCTGCGATCCTTTGAGGCGGGTCGCCTGATGATCGGAAGGTGACAAAGCCCGGACCTTGCCCGCTCCCTCGGTCGTACGCTCAAGCGTGGCGTCGTGAATGACGACGAGTTCACCGGCGTCGGTCAAATGCACATCAAATTCGATCGCATCGACAGGGAGTTCCAAGGTCTTTCTGAAACCCTCAATCGAATTTTCGGGCCATTTATTTCGTGCTCCGCGATGGCCAACGATTTTCGTCATGGGAAATACCTTCCGTAAAGATCAACTGGTCGAAAGTGCCGCCTCCCGGAAGCGACGCTTGTCTGCCAGCAATGTGACAGGCACCGTCGCGTCTCGCGGCCAAGGCAACAGGAGCGAAGTATCGACGCTTCCAGAAGCTGGCATCGCGTGGGGCCTTCGGTCTGCGCTTTAGCCGCCTAACGGACAGCGTTAGCGGCCCGGTATAGTGAGCGCAGATAACCGTTGCGTGACATCTACCTCCACGGATGAGCAAATGCTCAATTCCGGGAACAAGGCGCGCTGATCGGGTTCAAAATTTGCGGTGCGGTTAGCGGCATTGGAGCGGCTTCATGTGCCTGAATGCCAATGGCTGCCGTCGATGCTGAGATATCAGCGAAGCCTTGTGATTCGACATCCTTCCGGTAGGTGCGAATTCACGACCCGCCAGGCACCAGGCCCGCGGTCGCGGATGTATTTTTCATAAGGCAATCATTCCCGCGCAATCCAATCACGGATGCGCGGGAACCCGCCATACGCTTTACGCTGCACGGCCCGTCGCCTGCGCAGAACGCAAGCCGACGAAGCCACTCGTCACTGCAGCTTCTCAAGCGTTATCGGCAGGTCGCGAACCCGCTTGCCGGTGGCGTGAAAGACGGCATTGGCGATTGCCGGCGCAACGCCGACAATGCCGACTTCGCCGACACCCTTGCCCCCGAGCACCGAGGCGTTGAGGTCGGGGATGCCAACGGAGATTACCTCGATCGGCGGAATGTCGGCATTGGTCGCAACGAGGTAGTCACCGAGGTTGTTGTTGATGACGCGCCCGTTGCGCGGGTCAACCAGGCCTTCCTCGAGCAGCGCCTGACCGATCCCCATGATGATCCCACCACGCCATTGGCTTTCGGTAAGCTTGGGGTTGTAGATCCTGCCGCAATCGAAGGCCGAGACCATGCGGGAGACACGGACGGTACCGAAATCCTCATCCACCTTCACTTCCACAAAATGCGCGCACCAGCTGTGCATGGCGAACTCGCCCGCAGTCGGCCCCTTGATGCTTGTCATCGTGGTCCAGGCTTTCCGGTGACCTTCCGGCCCCTGCTCTCCCTCTGGAAGAGTGTTTCGCCGTGTCTCAACGCTGTCGCGGCCAAGAGCTGTCATCAGCTCCGGGATGGAGACCGAAAGCTCCCCGTCGCGAGGCACTGAAATCCGACCGCTCGCGAGTGTCAGCGTATTGGCGCCGGTATCACGGAAAGGAGAGGCACTGTCGTTGAGGGCAAGCTCGATCAGTTCGTCGCGGGCAGCCGATGCTGCCTTGTGGACGGCCCCGGTGATTGCGCCGGCAAGCATCGAGCCGCCAGCAACCGTAGCACCGGGAAGCGAGGAGTCACCAAGCCGGACATTGATGCTTTCGACCGGAACACCGAGCACTTCAGCCGCGGTTTGGGCGAGGATCGTGTAAGTGCCCTGTCCCATGTCGATCGCGCCACTGACGACTTCCACCGAACCATCGGCGAGAATTCGGATCAGTGCCTCGCTCGAAGCGCGCAGAACCGGGAAGGTTCCGCACGCCACCCCCCAGCCGATCAGTTGTCTGCCATCTCGCATCGAGCGTGGCTCGAAACTGCGGCGTGACCATCCGAACGCCTTGCCGCCCTCGGCAAGCGCCTCGCGCAAGCGGCGGGTCGACCACGGCTTGCCGGACTGTGGGTCCACCTCGGCGTAATTGCGCAACCTGAGTTCGACAGGATCGATCCCGACCGCGTAGGCGAGCTCATCCATGGCGCTTTCCAGGCCGAAGGCGCTTGGATTCTTGCCAGGAGCGCGCAAAGCTCCCGGCACAACCGTATTGACAGGAACGATGCTGTGTTTCGCGCTGAAATTCTCCACAGCGTACATCAGTGGCGTCGCGGCGTTTGTCTGCTCGGGAAAATCGGCGTAAGTCGCTGTCTCGCTGGCACCCCGATGCACAATGGACTGCAGCACGCCATCGGCGTTGGCGCCAAGAGCGATTGTCTGCCTGGTCGCGGCACGGCCACCATAGGCCGTAAAAGTCTGCGGGCGCGCAACAGCGAGCTTTACCGCTCGCCCAAGCTTGCGCGCTGCTGCCGTTGCTACGGCGCCATAGGCATAGGCTGTTGCCTTGGAGCCGAAGCCACCACCGATAAAGGGCGAGACGATACGCACATTTTCAGGGGGCAGTCCGTACCACTCGGCATAGGTGCGGGCCATCCCGTGCGTCCATTGGCTCGGTTCCCATACGGTCAGCTGATCACCGTCCCATTTGGCAATCAGGCCATGCGGCTCGATCGTCACGTGATATTCGCGTGGCGTTCGATACTCTGCCTCGACACGCACCGAGGAGGAGGCGAGCGCGGTCTCGGCATCGCCCCAGCTCACCGTTAGCGCATCGAGCAGCTTTCCTTCTCCGGCTTCTGGGTTATCGAGATCGACGACCGCCGGCCCTTCCTCGTAGGTGATGTCAACCAACCTTGCCGCTTCGGTTGCCTGCTCCAGTGTTTCCGCGATCACGGCGGCAACCGCCTGACCGTTGAAGCTGACATTGTGCGAAAGGGGATGATAGGGCTGGTTGTCCGGCCGGTTTCCGTACCAGTCGGACGCCACCTTCAGGCCGAGATCGACATCGGGTGTCAGCACCAGTAGCGTGCCTGGAGCCGCCTCTGCCCGCGTCGCGTCGACCTTTACAACCCGACCGGCAGCAATCCGGCTCTGCACCAAGACAGCATATACCAAGCCCTCGACTGGCTGTTCCAAAGCATAGGTAGCGCTACCGGTGATCTTCAGCTTTCCATCGAAGCGCGAGAGGCGACCGCCGATCGTACCGTCGGAAGCATCACCACGTTTGTTTCGGGGTTCCATGATGGTCATGCGAGACCTCCCAGATTGAGGATGGCGCGCGCAATGACACGCGGCGCGAGTTCGACCTTGTAGCGATTGGCGCCATGCGCGATGGCTCCATCCATCGCCACTCGGCTTGCCTTCTCGATGATACCGGCATCGAGGGGCTTCCCAATCAGAGCCTCCTCGACGGCTCGTGCACGCCAGGGCTTGGTGGCAACGCCACCCAACGCGACGCGGATGTCGCGGATCGTCCTGCCGTCTGGCTCCATCTCGAGACCGACGGCAGCGCTTGCGGCTGCGAATTCATAGGACTGGCGGTCCCGGATCTTGAGATAGGTCGAATGTCTGGCGATTGGCGACGCCGGAATGAGGACCGCAACCACCATCTCGCCGCGCTCAAGGATCGTTTCACGATCGGGTGTGTCGCCGGGAAGCACGAAGAATTCGTCAGCAGTCACCTTTCGGCCACCGAGGTCGATCGTGGCGTCCAGTGCAACCAGCGCAACGGCGAGATCCCCCGGATAGACAGCAATGCACGCCTCGCTGGTTCCGAGCACCGCATGATTTCGGGTCACACCCCCGATCGCCGAGCAGCCGGAACCGGGGTTGCGCTTGTTGCAGGCAGAAAACGTCGCAGGGTCACGGAAATAGGGGCACCGCGTACGCTGCAGAAGATTGCCGCCTATCGTCGCCATATTGCGCAACTGAGGAGAAGCTGCCAGCAAGAGCGACTGCGAAACGGCCGGATAGTCGGCGCGTATTCCTGGGCTGTGGGCCACATCTTCCATTTTCGCCAGCGCGCCAATGGTAACGCCATCAGCATCCGCCGCAATCTGCGACAGACCCGAAAGGTGACTGATATCGACGACTGAATCGGGTTCCGCAACACCACATTTTGCCAGGTCGAGAAGCGTCGTGCCGCCGGCAAGCAGCATCGCGCCTGGCTGCGTGGCATGCTGGCGGGCGTCGTCGAGCGAACCTGCCCGGAAATAGCTGAAGTCCCTCATCACGCCATCTCCGCCGCTTCGCGGACCGCCGCCACGATATGATTATAGGCGCCGCACCGACAGAGATTGCCGGCCATGTATTCCCGGATTTCGTCGTCCGAGCCCGCTCGCCCCTCGCGGATGCAGGCGACGGCCGACATGATCTGGCCCGGCGTGCAATAGCCGCACTGGAAGGCGTCATGTTCCAGGAAGGCGGTCTGTACCGGATGCAGGCCGCCGCTTTCGGCCGCAAGTCCTTCGATCGTCGTGATGCTTCGCCCTTCGACCTGGGCGGCGAGCGTCAGACAGGCGAGCACGCGCTTGCCGTCGACGTGGACGGTGCATGCGCCGCACTGCCCCTGGTCGCAACCCTTCTTCGTGCCAGTAAGGCCAAGTTGCTCACGCAGTGCGTCGAGCAACATCACGCGCGGTTCGACATCGAGATCATGCCGCCGTCCGTTGATGTCCAGGGAAAGATGAACCGTTCGTGTCATGATAAGCTCCTGCTATCGTCACGAGATTGGATGTAAATCCAGAAAGAGGGTGGCCGCCGGGAATAGGAGCGCTACCTAAACTCACGGGAAGCAAGTCTGGGCACGTTTCGACATG
Source organism: Rhizobium sp. 42MFCr.1 (assembly GCF_000377185.1). Classification (NCBI taxonomy): domain Bacteria; kingdom Pseudomonadati; phylum Pseudomonadota; class Alphaproteobacteria; order Hyphomicrobiales; family Rhizobiaceae; genus Rhizobium; species Rhizobium sp. 42MFCr.1. Next base: position 88,462 of record NZ_KB897835.1, on the reverse strand, counting down.
ACATCCTGCCCCCTTCTGGATTAAGAGGTAAAAGGCACCTCCTCACAAACGGAGGAGCCTCCGTTTAATCTAGTGACTTGCCGGTTGCCGTCAAGTCCGGAATGCGCTTGGAGCTTATTTTGGCCTCGGCACCGCCGAAGACAGCACAGTCGACACCGCCGCCACTGCGCGCCGACGCCCGTCGTAATCGTGAGAAGCTCGTAGAAGTCGCCGCCGCCGTCTTTGCGGAAGCTGGCGTCGAAACATCGCTGGAAGACATTGCCCGCCGGGCCGGCGTCGGCATTGGAACGCTCTACCGGCATTTTCCAACGCGCGAGCATCTGGTTGAGGTGGTCTATCGGCGGGAACTGGAAAGCCTCGCCGCGGCGGCGGCGGATCTCGCGGCAAGCCACGCGCCTGACGCTGCGCTGGAAGAATGGATGCGCCGCTTTGTAGGCTACATTGCCGCAAAGCGGGGGATGGCAAGCAGCTTGAAAATCCTGATGGACTCCAACGCCTCGTTGTTTGCCGAAGGCAGCGGCATCCTGCGCGGCGCCGTTGAACGGCTCCTGAGAGCGGCAGCCGATCAGGGCTTCATTCGAAACGATATCGACACGAGCGACCTTCTGCACGCCCTTTCGAGCATCTATTCGCTACCGGCATCTGCGGAGTGGCGGGATCGCTCGAACCGGCTGATCGGTCTCTTGATGGATGGGTTGCGGACGAAGAAGTAACGCCATTGCCAGGCTTTGCGCCAAGCGGGAGGCGGCGCTCGTGGCGCCGCCCCTTGCTCATGCTGCCCGGACGGTCGCGCCCAGTGGGATTTCGACGTCGATCTCGAGGATCGACATATGCTCGTCGCGATCCATCGTCACGCGAACCCGTTCGCTATCGACCTGCACGTGTTTGGCGATCACGGCGAGGATCTCCTCGCGCAGCAACGATACGAGATCGGATCCTGCCGAAACGCGCTCATGCGCGAGTAGAATCTGTAGTCGTTCCCGGGCCGCTGGCGCGGTCCTTTGCTTGCCAAAGATGCTGAAGATGCTCATGCAGCGGCCCTCCGTCCGAAGATCTTACCGAAGATGCCCCGCCTTTCTCCCGGAACGACGACTGGAAGCTCCTCACCCGCCAGCCTGCGCGCAGCATCGAAATAGGCCATCGCCGGCGCGCTGCGGCTATCGGCCAGGGTCACGGGGGCACCGATGTTGGATGCGCGAAGCACATCCGAGCTTTCTGGGATGATGCCGAGAAGTGGGATGGAGAGGATCTCCAGCACGTCATCGACTTTCAGCATGTCACCGCGTTCTGCACGGTTGGGGTCGTAGCGCGTCAGGAGCAGATGTTTTTCCATCCGTTCTCCGCTTTCGGCCTTCGCGGTCTTCGAGTCGAGCAGCCCGATGATACGGTCGGAATCACGGACTGAAGAGACTTCGGGATTAGTGACGACGACGGCGACGTCGGCGTGGCGCATGGCAAGCGTGGCACCGCGCTCGATCCCGGCCGGGCTGTCGCAGATGATCCAGTCGAAATGACGCTTCAGGTCGTTGATAACGCGCTCGACGCCTTCCGCCGTCAGGTTGTCCTTGTCGCGGGTCTGGGATGCCGGCAGCAGGAAGAGCGTCTCAAGTCTCTTGTCACGGATCAGCGCCTGCGAAAGCTTCGCGTCCCCCTGGATGACGTTGATCAGATCGTACACGACCCTTCGCTCAGCGCCCATGACGAGATCGAGATTGCGCAGGCCGACGTCAAAGTCGACAACAGCGACTTTCTCGTTTCTTTGAGCCAAGGCTGCTCCGAGGGCTGCGGTGGATGTGGTCTTGCCCACTCCGCCCTTGCCCGAAGTGACGACGATGACTTTCCCCATCTTTCTCTCCTGTGTGATAGCCAGCTTCGGGCCTAGATAAGTTTCTCTGCCTTGATCGATTCGCCTTCCAGCCAAAGCTGAACGGGCTGTCCGCGAAGGTTCGGCGCTATGTCTTCCGCCATTTTGTAGATGCCATCTATCGCCACCAACTCTGCCTCAAGCTTGCGGCAGAAGATCCGGGCCGATGTATTTCCGACGGAGCCCGCCATGGCCCGCCCCCTCAGCGTCCCGTAGATATGAACCGAGCCACCGGCGATGATTTCCGAACCTGAAGCGACAGACCCGATGACCGTGACATCGCCTTCCGGAAAGATCAGCGACTGGCCTGAACGGATCGGCTCGCGGATGACGATCGACTGCAACGCAGGTCGGGCCTCGACGGCCTCTGGCTGGGTGGCGCGAACATCGATGACCGGCTCCTGCTGCGGAACCTCGAAATCCGAAACCGGGCGCCCGCCCTTGAGGGCTGGGGGCATGCCGGGGCCGATCAGCGACGGGCGGCAGCCCTCGATGCCCATGATGCTGACGTTGCGCTGCGCCAGCTCGGCAATCAGGCCCTTCAGCTGCGCCCGGTCGATCTGGAGATCGCCGACGTCGAGCACGACCGGTCGCCCCAGGAAGAAGCCGGCGGAGCGCGCGGCAAGATCGTCTAGTCTTACGAGCCAGTCATCGAAGGGAAGATCTGGCGAAAGCATGACCGCCAGAAAAGAGCGGCCCTTGATACGGATCGAGCGAGCGTCAGTTAGCACTTTGGTCATCTATGTTAAGAAATCGTTGACTATTTCTATGTCTGATTTGGTTAACAAATAGTTAATTTCGGGCGCCCAGATCATTAACAGATCGCAAATCCTCTCACCGCAAATCGAAGCTACTAGCCCCTGATGCGCTGACAGCAGGCATCTTGGATCGCCACTCTGGGGTAAGCGAGGATGCCTTCTCATAAAGGGGTGTCGCTGGCAGCGGACGCCAAGAACCTGCCAGGCAATCCCCGAAACAATAAAGGCCCGCTTGGGCGGGCCTTGAGGTCTGGGTGTCGTTCGGTGCCTTAGCGGCCGTAAACCAGCCGCTTGATGTCGCCACGGCTGACGCCGATGTCCTTCAGCGCCGAGTCGTCAAGTCTGGAAAGATCTCTGTATGCCTTGCGGAGCTGAAGGAACTCTCCGATCTTGTTGCCGATTTTCATGTCATATCTCCTTGTGCGATGCACAATTATATAGCGCATTGCTTTATGAATGAGCATTTCGAAAATCGCATATGAGGCATCTGGAATTCGCAGCCTCGAGATGCAGGTTGCGAAGGAAACTTGCACGATCCCCTCGGCGACACGCGGATCTGCCCGACGATTCGATAGGCAGCCACCGGCAATACCGGCCAAACCGGAACCTTATCGAGAATGCCGAATTGATGGTGTGAAATATCGCCGTCTGGTGAAATGGACGTTTCATACCACCGTGCCTTTCGCGGAAAACTGAAACGAAATTTCTCCAAGGCTGTACTAACCTCCTCGTGGATCAGAGATTTGGGAGGATCGAAGATGGCACAGGCGACCGCGCTTATAATGCGTGGCAGGAACGCACCCGATGAGGGAATAGACTGGAAGCGCGTTACCTATCTCCTGCATCTCTCGCGCGTCCTTGACGAGATGGAAGAAACGCGGCTCGTCCCCGAGAAAAAGATCCTCTATCAGTTTTCCGCCCGCGGCCACGACATGGCGCAGATCATGCTCGGGCTGCAGCTGACGAACCGCCACGATGCTACCTGCGGCTACTATCGGTCACGCCCGCTGCTTTTGTCGCTCGGCGTCGATCCGGCCGATGCGCTCGGCTCGGCGATGGCGCGCGCCGGCGGCTATTCGGACGGTCGCGACATTGGCGTCGTCTTCAACTATCCGAACCGCGACGGCGCCTCAGCCCTGCCGATGTGCGGCGGCGTCGGCGCCCAGTACACCCCGACCGCGGGCTGGGCCCAGGCTATTCACTACCATGCAACGGTCCTCGGGGAGCATGACTACAGTGACGCGATAGCGGTCGTCCTTGGTGGAGATGGCTCGGTCGCATCGAATGGCTTCTGGTCGGCACTGACAATCGCCACAACGCAGAAGCTGCCGATGTTGTTTTACGTCGAGGATAACGGCTTCGGGATCTCCGTTCCCTCCGATATGCAAACGCCGGGCGGAAACATTGCAGCCAATCTCGCGAGCTGGCGCGGCCTTGCCATCTTTGAAGGTGATGGCTGCGATCCCGCTGACGTGGCTCGCCTCACGCAAAACGCGGTCGGTTTCGTCCGCGAGCAGAGAATGCCCGCTCTCCTGCGGCTGACGGTTCCGCGGCTGGAGGGTCATAGCTTCCAGGACACCCAGTCCTATAAAAGTGAAGAGCTCGTAAAGGCGGAATGGGCCCGCGATCCGCTGCCTCGTCTGCGAGACTACCTGGTCCCCTTGGCAATCAGCGCGGACGAGTGGGAAGCCTGCAGGCTCGGGGCCGGCGACACAGCGGAAAAGGCACGCGCGGAGGCTGAAAGTCGGGCTTTCTCGTCTCCCGAAACCGTCACCCGCCATGTGTTCTTCGACGGGGAAATGCAGTCAATGGGCGGTCAGCACTGCGACGGCTACCAGGCTCCGGAATGCAGCAACGAGGCCGCGCCAGATGGCCAACGCATCAATATGGTCACGGCGATCAGGCGCACACTGGACCACGAATTGGCCACCAACCCACGCGTGGTGCTGTTTGGCGAGGACATTGGTCCGAAGGGCGGCGTTCACGCGGTCACGCTTGGACTCCAGGAGAAATTCGGCAAGGACCGTGTCTTTGACACATCGCTGTCGGAAGAAGGCATCGTCGGTCGCGCCGTCGGGATGGCGCTCGCGGGCCTCGTTCCCGTTCCCGAGATCCAGTTCCGCAAATACGCCGAGCCCGCGACCGAACAGATCAACGATTGCGGTACGATCCGCTGGCGCACCAACAACCGGTTCGCCGCGCCGGTCGTGCTGCGCGTGCCCGGCGGCTTTTTCAAATGTGGGGATCCGTGGCACAGCCAGACGAACGAGGTCGCCTTCGTCCATCAACCAGGCTGGCAGGTTGCCGTTCCCTCGAACGCCGAAGACGCAGTCGGGCTGTTGCGAACGGCCCTGCGCGGGAACGATCCGGTGATCTTCTTCGAGCATCGCGCCATGCTCGACCATCCATGGGCTCGTCGCCCCTACCCCGGCGACAACTTCGCGCTTCCCTTTGGCAAGGCACGCTTTACACGCAGGGGCGACGCAATCACGATCGTGACCTGGGGTGCCATGGTTCCGCGCTGCGAGGAAGCGGCAGAAGGCATCTCCGCCGATGTCATCGATCTGCGAACATTGACGCCGTGGGACCGCGAGAGCGTCATCTCGTCGGTTCGTCGCACACGGCGCTGCCTTATCGTCCATGAGGACCTTAAGACAGCCGGCTTCGGCGCGGAGATCGCCGCCGTCGTTGCTGACGAGGCTTTCATGGATCTCGACGCCCCGGTCTCGCGGTTGACGATGCCTGACATCCCGAGCCCGCACAATCCGTCCCTGCTCGAATGGGCACTGCCGTCAGTGGACCGCATCCGGCAGAAGATCACCGCCCTGGTGGAGTACTAGATCATGGTCGATTTCGCCGAAGTCGTCGTTCCCGTCGAGCAGGAGGGTACGAAGACGGTCGTTCGCAACTGGCTGAAGCAACCGGGCGAGACTGTCGCCCTGGATGATCCCCTCGTCGAGCTTGAAACGGACAAGGTGACGCAGGAGATTTCCGCACCCGCGGCCGGGATACTTGACGAGATCGTCATGGCGTCGGGCACGGATGCGACGCCTGGCGCGGTTCTTGGCCGTATCCGCCTCAAAGCCGCCGCCGCTGGTGACAACCATGCGCGGGATACTCCCCCCTTGCCGTCCCGCGAGACAAGCGATGCAGGCGGGGACCGGTTCTCGCCGGCGGTACGCAGTGCCGGCGAGCAATACGACATCGACCCGGCTGCGGTGCTTGGCACCGGCAGGGACGGACGTGTCACGCGCTTGGATATGGATGCCGCGTTCGAAAAAAAGCAGCGACGCGACGGGGTACCGTCGTCCGTGAGCAGGCCGACCGGCTCCGAGCCGGCCACTCTCGCCCGCGATCAGATCAGTCACGGGTCGCGTATGGTCGCACATACGCCCATGCGGCTTTCCATCGCCCGGCACATGCTGGAGTCGCTTACGGCTGCCCCTCATGTCACATCGATCTTCGAGGCCGATTTCACGGCAGTCATCAGGCATCGCGAAAGGAACAAGGCGGCATTGGCCGCCGACGGCATCAATCTCTCCTATACGGCCTATATCATCGCCGCTTGCGTCGTGGCGATGCGGGCAGTACCGGAGATCAACAGCCGCTGGCATGAGGATCATCTGGAGGTCTTCGACGATATCAACATCGGCGTCGGCATGGCCCTCGGCGACAGGGGCCTGGTCGTCCCGGTGATCCAGCAAGCGCAGAGCCTCGCGTTACCCGCTGTCGCCGCCAGACTTCAAGACCTGACCAATCGCGGGCGTTCGGGTGGCCTGACCAACGCCGATATGCGCGGCGGCACCTTCACCATCTCAAACCATGGCGTGTCTGGCTCGCTGGTCGCTACGCCCATCGTCATCAATCAGCCGCAGTCGGCAATTCTTGGCGTCGGAAAGATGGAGAAGCGCGTCGTCGTACGAGAGATCGACGGCGTCGACACCATCCAGATTCGACCAATGGCATATGTCTCGTTGACGATCGATCATCGCGCGCTGGACGCCCACCAGACAAATGCCTGGTTGACGTCTTTCGTTCAGACCCTGGAGGGCTGGCGGGAATAGCGCAGGCGGCTCGCAAATAGCCGCGCGCTGTGAGCTCGACTGGCGTGCCCCACTTATCACCCAAACGGCACCGCTGCATGCAGCACGCATCCACAATCGCGCGAGTGTGCATAACGGCGTCCTATGGTAGCGTTTTCATTGACTGCAACGCGGCACGCGCTAGCTTTGACAAAAGTTGATTCAATACTGGTGGGATAGCTAGGCCGTGCTCCCTGATCCGCTATGGAGACCGAATTGCCGGACGATGAACGATCTCGCCCCTCCCCTCCACACCCTGATGGCGGCAAGCGCGACGATAGCAAGACCGTGCAGGTGGAACGCCGTCGCTTTCCTCGCGAAACCAAACCGTCGGACGGGCACGCTGCGCCTCCTCCGGCATTGAAACCTCTGCGATTTTCCACGCGCGACCTTGAGCCGGGACAACAATTTTCCGCCTGGCAGTCTTATGTCGCGCCACTTGTCGATATAAGGCGCCCGGACAGCATTCCCACGGATACAGCTTTTGTGGCCGACCACGCAGTCTGGAACCTCGGCGGCATGCTTGTCGTTCAGCAAAACACGCCCGCCCATAGCTATATGCGTTCGGAAGCGAAGGTTCGATCAAGCCCGATCGATCACTGGCATATCTCTGTATTGCGCGGCGGCCGAACATGGACGGAAGTTGGCGGACATGTCTCCGAGGGCGAGCCTGGAAATGTCGAATTGCGCAGTTTGGGGCATCCCTTTCGCGGTCGATCGACGGACGCCCAAACCCTGTCCCTCTACCTGCCTCGCGAATTGCTCCATCCCGCCTCCGCTGTCGACATCAAGAACAACATCGCGCTCGTCGGAACACGCGCCAAACTGCTGATCGACTATCTGGATGGCGTCGAGACGAAGCTGGCGCTGCTGGCCGAGGCGGATCTTTCTCACGTGGTACAGACCGTCCGCGATCTGATCCTGGCCTGTGTTGTATCATCGTCAGCACATGTCTCGTCGCCAGAACAAAGCAGCGACTTGCCACTGAAGGAACGCGTCCACCGCTTCGTCCAGCACAATCTGATGTCACCCGACCTGACGACCGACCGTTTGTGCAGGGAACTGGGCGTCTCCCGCACGCGGCTCTACCAGGCTTTCGAGACAGACGGCGGTGTGCATCACTATATCCAGCGACGCCGGCTCTTGTCCGCGCACGCCGCATTGAGCGATACCTCCAACCGGCAACAAATCGCCGATATCGCCTTCGCGGCTGGCTTTTCCTCAGCCGCACATTTCAGCCGCGCCTTCAGCAAGGAATTCGGCTACAGCCCGCGTGAGGCGAGGACTTCGGGCATGCCGTCCAATATTGGCTATTCCGTCGAGCCGGTAGCCGAGGCTGAGAGTGGTCAGTCCTTCGACACTTGGCTGAGAACGCTTGGGCACAACCGTCGAGCCTGAACGCGGTCATTGCGCTAACGCCTTGCGTCGGTCGCCTCCCCTTTCGCGCTGAATGCCCGCCACCGCAAGTTCCCGCGTTGCTGGGTCATGCCTCGTGCAAGGCGAGCACCCACGGCTGTGCCAATATCGCTCAACAGCGAGAGCACCTGGGGCCGTCCCTGGAGCCGCAGAAATGGACGCTGCTGCAAGTTTCCGGATGCGTAGCTAACGACAAGATCCCAGTAACCCCTTAATAAAGAAGCATAATCGCAGTGCAGGCAGTAAGACGGAACGCACCAGGAAATGCGCCCGTCATCAGATGGGGCAACTTTCAGGGGCATATCATGGAACCGACCAACCCTACGATCCAGATCAGCAACCCTCAATATTCTACGAATGATCCGTACCGCGTCGTCGAGCGTGAGGAAGTCCTTGCACAGGCTTTTCGAGCTTTCGTGCAACGAGCCGTTGCTGCGGGATGGAAGGAAACCGAGGTCGCTCTGACCTTGGCCGATATCGCCGACGATTACGTAATGGCTCTCGCGCGAAGGATTAAGGCGAACTAGCATCGAGTACCTTTCGCGGGCAGCACCACCTGAACGCGAAATGCCAGCATCTCTTCAGCGTGTCCGGGGCCTACCGCTTTGCACTAATGCAAGCGGTGGGCCTCGGTCGTTGAGCCGACGCTGCGCGTTCCTGAAGGCCTGTCAAACTCGCTTGGCGCCACAATCCATCAGTTTCTTTTCAAAGACTTCAGCCTGCTTTGGCAATGTTCCTGGCTGCCGTCAGTCCTCGGGGCAGAACCGGGATCGACAATTGAGCTCCATCATTTGCTTTACTGATGCGACGCTGTACAGTCGCGAGCGGCCCGATTGGCTGCGGCTCATCAAACACGAGCGCCGTCATAGAAGGAGGAATGATGTTTCATCATGTTTCTATCGGCGTGTCCGATCTCGAGCGTGCACGAAAATTCTACGACGCAGCACTTGAGCCGCTGGGCTATACGAGGCTTTCAACGAGTGACAAATGGCTGGGCTACGGTGCTGAACAGCCCCAGCTTTGGATAAAGCTCGCCGAGCGCCCTGTCGTTCCCGACATGGAGTCGGGACTGCACTTTTGTTTTGTTGCCCCCAACGAGGAAGGCGTCAGAGCCTTCCACGCAAACGCCATGGCCAGCGGCGGGACTGACAACGGCGAACCGGGAATACGCCCCGAGTACGGATCGTTCTACTACGCAGCATTTGTCATCGATCCGGACGGCTATCGCCTGGAAGCGTTTTTCCGCCGTCCTGAGTGAAGGCCCGCAGCGCGGGCCGTCTTGAACCATCCCGATCGCAGGGCAACCGCATGTCACAACACCTTGAGCCCGCCTCCTCTCATCCGCCTTCGGCGGTGATCTGGGTGGGCTTCATTGCGATGTGCATTGGGATGTTCATGGGGATCTTGGACATCCAGGTGGTCGCGACATCCCTGCCGACAATTCAGCAGGCCATCAATATCGATCCTGACCAGATGAGCTGGATCCAGACCGTCTATCTGATCGCAGAGGTGATCGCGATACCGTTGACCGGCTTGCTGACGCGTGTCCTGACGATGAGATGGCTGTTCGTCGCCTCCATAGGCTTGTTTGTCGTCGCTTCCACTGGCTGTGCGGCAAGCAACGACTTTGGCGAACTGGTTGCCTGGAGGGTCGTTCAGGGCTTTTCAGGTGGAACGCTGATCCCGGCGGTTTTTTCGGCCGTTTTCATCCTCTTTCCGAATGAGCGGCAGGCACTCGCCACGACAATCGCCGGCGTGCTGGCTGTCTTGGCACCGACGGTTGGACCGATCATCGGCGGCTGGCTGACGTCAACCTATTCGTGGCATTGGCTGTTCCTCATCAATATCGTTCCCGGCATTGTCTCGGCGCTGGTGGCGTGGCAGTTCCTGCCCCGGCAGAAGGGCGACGTGTCCGAACTGCGGCACCTCGATGGTCTGTCGCTCCTTATGATGGCGCTGGCGCTGGCGAGCCTGGAACTGGGATTGAAGGAGGCGCCGACGAGCGGCTGGATCTCGCCGTACGTCCTGAGCTTGCTAGCATTCAGCCTGGTATCGGGGTCCGCATTTGCATCCCGGTCGTTGCGCAGAACGCGTCCCATCGTCGACCTGCATCATTTCCGAGATCGGAATTTCTTGGTCGGATCCGCCCTCAGCTTCGTGCTCGGGATCGGCCTGTTCGGCTCGGTCTATCTCATGCCGGTGTTCCTTGCCTTCGTCAGAGGGCACAATGCCCTGGAAATCGGGATGACGATGCTGGTCACAGGCATAACGCAGCTTTTCACCGCACCGATCGCCGTTGCGCTGGAAAAGCGGACAGATCCGCGTCTGCTCTCGGCCGCAGGTTTCGGGTTGTTTGCGATCGGACTGGGGATGAGCGCATTCCATGATCCGCGCTCCGACTTCGATGCCATGTTCTGGCCGCAGGTCGTGCGCGGTGCCGCGATCATGTTCTGCCTTTTGCCGCCGACACGCCTCGCCCTCGGAACCTTGCCGGCATCGCGGGTGCCCGACGCAAGCGGCCTCTTCAATCTGATGCGTAATCTGGGCGGGGCGATCGGCATCGCCATGATAGATACGATCATCTACACGAGGTCGGAGCCGCTTGGGCAGAGACTATGGGAGCAACTGCGGGCCGGCGATGCAGCCACGGCGGCGTTTATTGGGGCTCCGGCGGGAACGATCACCGGCAGCACCGGCGACTTCACACCGGACACGATCGCTGCGCTGGATCCGCTCGTACAGACAGCAGCAAGCGTCCAGGCGATCAACCAGGCTTGGCTGATCGTCGCCATACTGACAGGCTGCGCGCTGCTCTTCCTGCCTTTTGCAAGACGGCTGACCGCATCGCAGCCGTAGCGGCCGCTCATTTGGTGGACGTCAATCTCAAAGGATGAACAGAGCGTTCAATCGTCTTTTCGTGGCAGACGCTGCTCCCCATGTTATGCCCATCAAAATTCCCACGGCAACCGCGATATCCAACGGGTAAAATCATGAAGAAAATCGGCTTTCTCTCCTTCGGCCACTGGGCGCCCTCGCCTCAATCAAAAACCCGCTCCGCGGGTGACGCGCTGCTCCAATCCATCGATCTTGCCGTTGCCGCCGAAGAACTCGGTGCGGACGGCGCGTATTTCCGCGTCCACCACTTTGCGCGGCAGCTGGCGTCGCCTTTTCCGCTCCTGGCGGCAGTCGGTGCGAAGACGAAGACCATAGAGACAGGCACTGCGGTTATCGACATGCGTTACGAGAACCCTCTCTACATGGCTGAGGACGCCGGTGCTGCCGATCTCATTGCCGGTGGCCGCCTGCAACTGGGGATCAGCCGCGGCTCTCCGGAGCAGGTCATCGATGGCTGGCGCTATTTCGGCTACCAGCCACAGGATGGTTCGAGCGATGCAGACATGGGCCGTGGCCATGCCGAGGTGTTCCTGGAAGCACTTAAAGGCGAAGGTTTTGCCCAACCAAACCCGCGTCCGATGTTTCCTAACCCGCCCGGCCTGCTGCGCCTTGAACCCTATTCGGAAGGATTGCGCGAGCGCATCTGGTGGGGCGCGGGGTCTAATGCAACTGCAATCTGGGCAGCCAAGCTCGGCATGAACCTGCAGAGTTCGACGCTGAAGGATGACGAAACCGGCGAACCCTTCCATGTCCAGCAGGCAGCACAAATCCGCGCCTACAGGGAGGCATGGAAGGCAGCCGGCCATACTCGCACCCCACGCGTGTCAGTCAGCCGCAGCATCTTCGCGCTCGTCGACGATCGCGACCGTGCCTACTTCGGCCGCGGCGGCAAGGAACAGGATTCGATCGGCTATATCGACGAAAACACCAAAGCGATCTTTGGTCGCTCCTATGCGGCCGAACCTGAGGCGCTGGTCAAGCAGCTCTCCGAAGACGAAGCCATTGCCGAAGCCGACACCCTGTTGCTGACAGTCCCCAATCAACTCGGCGTCGAATACAACGCTCATGTGATCGAGGCGATCCTCAAACATGTGGCACCGGCGCTAGGCTGGCGTTAAGTCGGGCGCCGCATTGCTTGCTCGAGCGCTTACTGGATGCTGACCTGAAGGCTCTGGCTCGCGCTCGCCCTATTGTTTGAGGGCGAGCGCGCTGCGTCCGCTTGTGGTGTCGGCAATCAAACGGGCAATCTCGTCCGACCGTGCTTGCGGAAAGCTCACCGCGACCTCCGCGCCAGCCTCGAAGAAAGCCTCGCTCAGGACGTGCACCCCCTCGAAGGCGGCGAGCCTTGCCCTGAGGATCGCAAGGTCGGAAAATCCGGCGCGGATCGTTCCTTCCAAAGTTGGAACGAGTTCGATGAGTTCGCCGGACCGGAGGCAGGCGGCCGCCGTCCCGCCATAGGCGCGGATCAACCCACCGGTGCCAAGAAGCACACCTCCGAACCAGCGCGTCACGATGACAATGACCTTGTCGAGTGATTGGCCATCGATCGCCTGCAGTATGGGTTTTCCTGCTGTTCCGCTTGGCTCGCCGTCATCGCTGAAACGGTAGGTCTGGCCGATGCGCCAGGCCCAACAATTATGGTTGGCATCGCCATGGCTGCGTACCGCAAGCGCCTCCTTCGCGTCGAGCTCGCTGGCGATCGGAACACTAATCGCCAGAAACCGGCTCTTCTTCACGATTTGCTCAAGGGCTACAGGGCGTTCCAGCGAATACATGAAAGCTGTATAGGGCAGCGCGAAGGCCGAGCGAAGACGGATTCTATTCGCCGATGGTCGGATATGGCGGCGGAGGGTGTCTCCACGCAGCGCCGCGCAGCCCTACTATTGAGAGGGTATCGAGATACGACCCTTCATGTTCGGATGAAAGCGACAATAGTAATCGACCGATGTGGTCGCCTTCAGCACGGCACTTGCGGATTTCCCGGGAGGAATGACCACCTCCCAGTCACCCTTCACGGTCGCCGTATGGGCAAGAATATCCTTGTTGATCCACTCGACCGTGTCGCCTGGCCTTGCGCTGATCTCAGCGGGCGAAAACATCATCTTTTCGATTGTTACAGTGACTGTTTCCGCCCGCACCGGAACGACACCGATGATCAACGCAGATACCGCAACGATCCACAGATGCCGTCTCAGCATGCTGGTATCTCCTATTTAAGCTCGCCAGCGACATGCTCGGCATGCTGCTGATGGCCCTGGAAGACCTTGAGGCCGGTTTGGAGCAACTCCTTGAGCTCCGCGTTGCTCGCCGACGGGATCAATAGCGTCTCGAGCGCGCCATTGACCTGTTTGTGATAGGCGACCTCGTTGTCGACATAGGCCTTGTCGAAGCTCGCTCCGCTGAGTTTGGCAAGTTTTGCTCGCTCATCGGTTGCAGCCTTGGTCAACGTCTTGCTCGTTTCATTGTCCTCCGGCGTAACCTTGAGCTTCTTGACCAGTGCAAGAGCCTGCTTGTTCACGGCCTCATGGTCTCGCACCATGTCCTCCGCGAAGGCGACAACATCCTTGTTCTTGGATTTCGAGATCGCAAGTTTTGCGGCCTCGATATCGATGGTGCCGGCCGTATAGGCGATATGCGCGATCTGCGGGTCCGTCGGCTTGTCCGCTGCCCATGCGGATGGCGCAAGTCCGAACAGGCAAAGCGCGGTCAGGGTCGCAATCTGTCGAGTCTGCATAGGAACCTCCTTCGCCCGAACCGGCGAGGCCGGGCATTGTTTTTCTGGAACAGACATTGGATGTCGGCCCGACGAGAAGGTTCCCGAAATCAGTCGAGAAAACCGAGACGGCTCATCACCGCCATCGTCAGGCGTTCGCAACGACGGCCCGCGAAGGGAAATGCGGAAAGGAGCACGGGACCGATCTGCTCGTCGAGGCGCTCCCTTACCAAGCGCCTGGCGCGATGTAGCCGGCTCTTGACGGTCTCGGCCCTCAGGCCGAGCAACGCCGCGGTCTCATCCACATTCAGCCCCTCGATCACTCTTGCGACAAAGACGGTTCGGTAGATATCCGGCAGGGCGTCGGTCGCCTGCTCGACCAATTGCAGAATTTGCCGCTGTGCCATGGTGCGCTCCGGATCGCCGGTGTTGTCGACAGGAAATCGGAGGATCATCGCTCCGCTGTTTTCGTCGGCAGAACGCGCGACGCCCGCCGCCCGCCGTTTCTTGCGCAGACGTCCGAGAGCTTCGTTGATTACGATGCGCGAAAGCCAGGTCCCGAGCGAGGACTCACCCCGGAAACGATCGAGATGCGCAAATCCGAGCACATAGGCCTCCTGAACAACGTCCTCCGCCTCGCTGTCATTGCGAACAATGCTTCTTGCCAGACGGTAGAGCCTCTGATTGTGAGCCTTCATGATCGCGCGAAAAGCGTGGCGATCGCGGGCGACCGCGCGGCGCGCCAGCTCGACATCGGCGAGCGTATCGAGTGCTTCGGCCCCATCTGCTTGAATCTGCGACATCGTCACCTCCCTGACATTGATATTAGATGGAGCTCGACGGCAAAGGTTCCCGAAAAGCGCGCGCCGGTGTTGGAAACCTCCAACCATTTTCGAGATTGCACCTCGGCACTGTCCGCGACCCTTTTACCACAACGCGTTTGACAGGGCGGAAGAGGATGGCGACATTGTCGTAAGCCTTGGCCGAGGCGGCCGCGGAGATGCGGAACGGCACAATTTCTCGATGGGATGGACAACATGAACCTCAAGGACCCCACACTCTTTCGGCAGGCAGCCCTGATCGGCGACCGATGGATCGAGGCCGATCCGGCGAATGCGATCGAAGTCAACAATCCGGCGACCGGTGAAATCATCGGCCGCGTACCCAAGCTGGGAGCGCCCGAGACAAAAGCCGCGATCGAGGCGGCACGCGTCGCCCAAAAGGGTTGGGCGGCACGCACCGCCAAGGAACGCTCGGGCATTCTTCGCAAATGGTTCGAGCTGATGATCGAAAACAAGGACGATCTCGGCCGTATCCTGACGCTTGAACAGGGCAAACCGGTTGCCGAAGCGACCGGCGAGATCGTCTATGGCGCAAGCTTCGTCGAATGGTTCGCGGAGGAAGGGCGGCGGGTCTATGGCGATCTGGTTCCCGGTCACCAGCCCGACAAGCGCATCATGGTGATGAAGCAGCCGATCGGCGTGGTTGCCGCGATCACCCCCTGGAACTTCCCGAACGCCATGATCACGCGAAAAGCGGGGCCTGCCTTTGCTGCTGGTTGCGCCATGGTGCTGAAGCCGGCCAGCCAGACGCCCTTCTCGGCCATTGCGATTGCCGTGCTTGCGGAACGCGCCGGGCTTCCGAAGGGCCTGTTTTCGGTTGTCACCGGCTCGGCACGCGAGATTGGCGTCGAAATGACCGCCAATCCGACCGTCCGCAAATTGACCTTCACCGGTTCCACGGAAATCGGCGCCGAGCTCTACAAGCAGAGTGCTCCGACAATCAAGAAACTTGGCCTGGAACTCGGCGGCAATGCACCCTTCATCGTCTTCGACGACGCTGATCTTGATGCCGCCGTCGAAGGTGCGCTGATCGCCAAGTTCCGCAACAATGGCCAGACTTGCGTGTGCGCAAACCGGCTATACGTGCAGGAAGGTGTCTATGATGCTTTCTCCCAGAAGCTTGCGGCAGCCGTCGGCAAATTGAAGACCGGCAATGGCTTCGACGAGGGTGTCATTCTGGGGCCGCTGATCGACCAGCCAGCGCTGGAGAAGGTCGAGGAACACGTTGCCGATGCGCTCGCCAAGGGTGCAAGCGTCGTACAGGGCGGAAAGCGTCACGTGCTCGGCGGCACTTTCTACGAAGCGACCGTGCTTTCAAATGTCACGCGGGAGATGGCCGTTGCCCGCGAGGAGACCTTCGGGCCGGTGGCGCCGCTGTTCCGCTTCAAGGATGAGGCTGATGTCATCCAGCAGGCAAACGATACCGAGTTTGGCCTGGCCTCGTACTTCTATGCGAAGGATCTCGCTCGCGTTTTCCGCGTCGCCGAGGCCCTCGAATACGGCATGGTTGGTGTCAACACAGGATTGATCTCGACGGCGGAAGCTCCCTTCGGCGGCGTCAAACTCTCCGGCCTTGGCCGTGAGGGTTCCAAATACGGGATCGAAGAATTTACGGAAATTAAATACGTCTGCCTCGGCGGCATCAGCTAGCGCCCGAGTGGCGCCAGCTCGCAATTTCCTTTACCGCTTCTTTGCCATGGACGGCACGGGTTCTGGAGCTGCCGTCCACCGGCGCATGATTACTGCGCGCTGCGATTTTGTTCGCCGACATAGCATTGGCCCGGGATGAAATGCGCTGTTCATAGCGATAGCGTGATTACCTTAGCCATGGTTATTGCACGTCTTTCGTGCCATATTAGTAATCAGCACAGTTCAACATTTGAGTCGCAATCTGGCGCAAGAATGGAGACGATGAGATGCTACATGGCCTACTCGAGCCAAATTCGAATTCCTGTAAGTATTTGAAGGAACGAATGCTAGTTTGTGCCGTTGTCTCAATGAGCGCGCCTACGGGGCGGCAATCCCGCCTCAACCGACCGGCCGCGGGAGAGCATCATGCAAAAAGGTGAAAGTGACGTCTTTGATCTTTTCTCGGAGATTTACACAAGCGCCGCGCAAGAAGAACTAAGTCTACAGGAATACCTGCTAGCCTGCCGTGATGACAAAAGCCTTTATGCGACCGCGCAAGAGCGAATGGTCGAAGCGATCGGCGAGCCGACATTAATCGATACGAGCGCCGATGAGCGGCTAGGGCGGATTTTCGCCAACCGCACAGTCAAGATTTACCCCTCCTTCGCCGACTTCTATGGAATGGAAGATACAATCGAGCGGATTGTCGGCTACTTCAGATACGCCGCGCAAGGTCTCGAGGAGCGAAAGCAGATTCTCTATCTGCTCGGTCCTGTGGGAGGCGGCAAATCGTCGCTCGCCGAGCGCCTCAAGAGACTGATGGAGCAGCGCCCGATCTACACTTTGGCGGTCAATGGCAAGATCAGCCCCGTCTTCGAATCCCCCCTCGGCCTGTTCCACCCGGAGCGGATGGCGGGTCTCTTGGAAGACAAGTACGGGATTGCGGCGCGAAGGCTCACGGGCCTCATCTCGCCCTGGGCGACGAAACGGCTCGACGAGATCGGCGGCGATATTTCGAAATTCAGTGTGGTTAAACTGACGCCCTCGCGTCTGCGACAAATAGCAATTGCGAAGACGGAGCCGGGTGACGAAAACAATCAGGACGTGTCCGCACTCGTCGGCAAAGTGGATATCCGTCAACTTGAAAACTTCAGTCAGGCCGATCCTGATGCCTACTCCTACAGTGGCGGGCTGAACAGAACGACGCAGGGGCTTCTCGAGTTCGTCGAAATGTTCAAGGCCCCGATCAAGGTACTGCATCCCCTGCTGACCGCCACCCAGGAGGGCAGCTATAACGGTACGGAGAACTTCGGCGCCTTCCCCTTCCAGGGCATTGTCGTTGCTCACTCCAACGAGTCCGAGTGGCTGCAATTCAAGAACAACAAGAACAACGAGGCATTCCTCGACCGCATCCTCGTGGTCAAGGTGCCCTATTGCCTGAGGGTCACCGAAGAACGGCAAATCTACGAAAAGCTGCTTCGTGAAAGCGAGCTGGCAAAGAGCCCGTGTGCCCCTGAAGTGCTCGAGAATCTTAGCCGCTTCACCGTTGCGACACGCCTCCACGTTCATGAAAATTCGCCGCTCTACACGAAGATGCGCGTCTATGACGGCGAGAACCTGAAGGACACCGATCCCAAGGCCAAGTCGGTGCAGGAGTATCGTGACGCCGCCGGTGTGGATGAGGGCATGACAGGCGTCAGCACGCGTTTTGCCTTCAAGGTGCTGTCGGAAACCTTCAACTACGATACAAAGGAGGTCGCCGCCGACCCGGTCCACCTGATGTACATCATGGAGCAGGCAATTCGGCGCGAACAGTTCCCGAAGGAAACGGAGGCGCGCTACCTGGATTTCATCAAGTCCGAGCTTGCGGCACGCTATGCCGAATTCATCGGTCATGAAATCCAGAAAGCCTATCTGGAATCCTACAGCGAATATGGACAAAACCTGTTCGACAGATACATCGCCTATGCCGATGCCTGGCTGGAAGACCAGGACTTCAAGGACTACGACACAGGCCAGATCCTCAACCGCGAAATTCTCGACAGCGAGTTGTCGCAAATCGAAAAGCCGGCGGGCATTGCCAACCCGAAGGACTTCCGAAATGAGGTTGTGAAGTTCACCCTGCGCGCCCGCGCCAAGAACCATGGGCGCAACCCGTCCTGGACGAGCTACGAAAAGCTTCGCGAAGTGATCGAGAAGCGCATGTTTGGCCAGGTCGAAGACCTCCTGCCCGTCATCAGCTTTGGCTCCAAGAAGGACAGCTCGACGGAAAAGCAGCACGCGGAATTCGTCGAGCGCATGACGGAACGCGGCTATACTGTTCGCCAGGTCCGGCGGCTCGTCGATTGGTATATGCGGGTCAATAAGGCCGGCTGACGATGCCGAACCGGGGGATTGGCAGATGGCGAATTTTATCGACCGCCGGCTCAACCCGAAGGATAAGAGCCTCGGCAACCGGCAGCGTTTCCTGAACCGCGCCCGCGAGGAGCTAAAGCGGGCGATCAAGGAGCAGGTCAAATCGGATAGGATTGCCGACGTGGACGCCGCCCATGGCGTTCCGATGCCGAAACGCGGCGCCGGCGAGCCGACTTTTCAGCCTGCTTCCGGTAGTGGAGCGCGCGAGTATATTCTGCCAGGAAACAAGGAATACATGGCGGGCGATAAGCTTTCGCGACCGCAAGGCGGTGCCGGCGGAAGTGGCAAGGGCGCCGGCCGCGGCGAGAGCGAGGATGACTTTCAGTTCATCCTGTCCCGCGACGAGGTTCTCGACCTTTTCTTCGAGGATCTGGAACTGCCCGACATGGTCAAGTTGAACCTGAAGGAGACGGTGACCTACAAGCCTCACCGCGTCGGCTTCAGCACGGCCGGCACCCCCACGAACATCAATGTCGGGCGGACGATGCGCAATAGCTTCGGCCGCCGGATCGCGCTGCAACGCCCGAGCGAAGCGGCGGTGAAGGCGATTGCAGATCAGATCGCCATCTTGGAGGCCGAACCGAACCTGTCGGCACAGGAGCGGCGGCGCCTGCAGGCATTGCGCGAGGAGCTCGAGCAATTGGAACGCAGGCGTCGACGCATCTCCTATGTCGATCCGGTTGATATTCGCTTCAACCGTTTCGAGCGCCAGCCACTTCCCAATGCCAGCGCGGTGATGTTCTGCCTGATGGACGTGTCGGCCTCGATGGGCGAACGCGAAAAGGACCTCGCGAAACGCTTCTTCGTGCTGCTCCACCTCTTCCTGACCCGCCGTTACGAGCGGATCGATATCGTTTTCATCCGTCATACCGACGAGGCGCGCGAGGTCGACGAGGAGACGTTCTTCTACAGCAAGCAGAGCGGCGGCACGGTCGTTTCCACTGCCCTCGAGGAAATGCTTCGTGTCATCGAGGAACGCTATCCGGCACATCTGTGGAACATCTACGCCGCTCAAGCGTCCGACGGCGACAACATCAGCGGAGATTCCGAACGGTGCGCGGCGCTGCTTCGCGACCACCTGATGCGCCTGTGCCAGTATTATGCCTATGTCGAGATCATTGACGAGCGTGAAACCGAGATCTTTGGAGCGACCGACAACGGCACGTCGCTGTGGCGCGCCTATCGCACGGTCGACGGCGAAGTGCCTAACTTCCAGATGACGCGGATCTCCAGACCGGCAGACATCTACCCCGTGTTCCGCAAGCTCTTTACCCGACAGCCTGCCATGCGCACGCGCAAGTAAGGGACGACCGAATGGCGAGACGCTCGAGTTCAGGCCTGCTGTTTGATGGTTCCGACTGGAATTTCACGACCCTTTCGCGCGCCTACGATGCGATAGAGACCGTTGCGCTCGATGAGATGGGACTGGACGTCTATCCCAACCAGTTGGAGATCATTTCCTCCGAGCAGATGCTCGATGCCTATTCGTCGGTTGGCATGCCGCTGATGTATCAGCACTGGTCCTTCGGCAAGCGCTTCATCTTCGAGGATCACTTGTATCGGAAGGGACAGCGCGGCCTCGCTTACGAGTTGGTCATCAACTCCAACCCCTGCATCACCTATCTCATGGAAGAAAACACCATGGCGATGCAGGCGTTGGTGACCGCGCATGCAGCCTTCGGCCACAATCATTTCTTCAAGAACAACTACTTGTTCCGCCAGTGGACGGACGCCGGCTCCATCCTGAGTTATATGGATTTCGCCAAGAAATACATCGCCAAGTGCGAGGAGCGGCATGGATTACGCGCCGTGGAGGCGATCCTCGATTCAGCGCACGCCCTGATGGACCAGGGCGTCTTCCGCTACCGGCGCCCGCCCCGCCTTTCCTCCGAAAAAGTCAGAGAACGCGCCCGAGAGCGATTGGAATATGAAGAGCAGACCTACAGCGATCTGTGGCGCACGCTGCCGCTGGCAACGGAAAACCGCAATCCGGAAGAGGCCGAACGCGACGCGTCCGAACGCAAGAAGGTTCTCAATCTTCCGGAGGAGAACCTGCTCTACTTCCTGGAAAAGCACAGCCTGATCCTCGATCCCTGGCAGCGCGAACTTCTCCGGATCGTGCGCGTCATTGCGCAATATTTCTATCCACAGCGCCAAACCAAGGTGATGAACGAGGGCTGCGCGACGTTCGTTCACTACACGATCATCAACCGCCTCTTCGATCAGGGCCGGATCAGCGAAGGGGCGATGCTGGAACTGCTGAAAAGCCACTCCAACGTCGTTTTTCAACCGGCCTTCGATGATTCGCGCTTCCCGGGCATCAACCCTTACGCACTGGGATTCGCGATGATGCAGGACATCGAGCGCATCTGCATGGAACCGACGGCGGAAGATCGCGACTGGTTTCCGTCGTTTGCCGGCAACGGCGATTGGCAGGGGACGCTGCTCGACGCCTGGGCAAACCACCGCGACGAGTCCTTCATGCTCCAATATCTGAGCCCGGCGATGATCCGCAAGTTCCGGCTGTTCCTGCTCTCCGATCGCGCCACCGACAGCTATTGCGAGGTATCCGCAATCCATAATGAGCGCGGCTATTCCAGGATCCGCTCGGCGCTTGCCCACAGTTACGACGTCGGGGCCAGACAGCCCGATATCCAGGTTATCGACGTGGACTTGCTAGGTGACCGGCAACTTCGGCTACAGCATAATGTGAAGAATGGCATCCTCCTGGAAGAGAGCACCCGTGATGCCACGCTCGGCCATATTCGTCACCTCTGGGGTTACGACGTGAGCCTGAGTGGTGTCGATGCTGGAACGGGCGCGGCGCTCTACGAGTGTTCGACAGCGCAACTCTGAAGCCAGCCGGGATTAGCGCAACCGTGGGAGCCATGCGGCTTACGGTCAACGAAAGCGCTTGCCCTCCGGATCGAACGCGTTTTGGCCGACTTCCTTTACGACGGTTCCCTTGTGTACGTCTCGGGAAGCATGGTGCCGTCCATGACGGACTCCTGGCATCGTCTGGCCGGCCGACGCGCCCTGACAGGACGGTGGCAGCCTACGACGCCAAACGTCAACGCTTGTCCTCTTCGGCATGCCTCCGCCGGATGCTTCGCACGACAAGCCACATGCCGGCAACCACGATCGGTACCGAGAGACCTGTCAGCGTCTCGGGGGACACCTCGAAGCCGACATTGTGCGCACCCTTTGCCATATAACCGAAGAGCCCGACGACATAGTAAGAGATTGCCGCCACCGATAGGCCTTCGACGGTCTGCTGCAAACGCAGCTGCAGTTGCGCCCGGCGATCCATCGAATTCAGCACCGTCGTATTGATACGCTCGAGTTCGACGTCGATCCAGCTTCGCAGCAGGGCCGTTGCCCGGGCAAGCTTGCGCGAAAGGTTCGCCTGGCGCTCCTCGACCGACTGACAGGTTCGCATGGCCGGTGCCAGGCGCCGTTCCAGGAATGAGCCGAGTGTTTCGCTGCCTGGTATTGCCGTCTCGGCAAGAGCCCGAATGCGCTCCTGAA
Organism: Rhizobium sp. 42MFCr.1; assembly: GCF_000377185.1. Lineage (NCBI taxonomy): Bacteria > Pseudomonadati > Pseudomonadota > Alphaproteobacteria > Hyphomicrobiales > Rhizobiaceae > Rhizobium > Rhizobium sp. 42MFCr.1. The sequence continues at coordinate 66,320 of NZ_KB897835.1, read as the reverse complement.
CGATCTCGTAGTAGGCGCGGCTTGCCCCGAACCGATAGAGGCTGAGCGCTGCATTCGCCTCGAGTTCGGCCGCAAGGCGCGTGATCTCGGACAGCATCTGGTCCGCTTCATCCCGTGCATGCAGCTTCATCCGCTGCGTAATGGCCGTCAGGCCGGACTCGATCTGGCGGATTTCGGGCGAGAGTGACTGTGCAAGCGGCAGGCCCATCATCGCCAGCGTGCGATAGGTCTCGATATCCAGGAGGCGCTGGACCAGCGCACCGCGTGCGCTGTCGGACATGCCGCGATCGATCACCAGAAACTTCGTCAATCCGTCGCCATCCTGGCGGAAATCGGTGAGGATCGTTGCCTGACCGTTTCGGAGTTCGCTTCGACACAGGCTGGTCGGATCGAAAACGGCAATTTCCTGCACTGTCTCGGGCGTGTCGGGGCGTATTTCCAGGCGAATGCCCGATATGAACGGACCTGGTGGCGAGAAGCTGTCGCCGAAAGGATGAACGGCGATCGGGGCGCCGAACTTCTCTGGGGCGGGGCAATCCCAGAAGTAGGTCGAAAATTCGGTGTGCCGTTCCCAGCGCAACGTGCCCTGGCCCCAGCTTATCGCATGATGGCTGGTCTCGCGGGTCGGCGGAGCAACGCCGCTGGATCGGGAAAGATCAGCAAGCATCTCATGGTCATTGTCACCGGCACTCTCCGTCAGGAAAGCGAGCTGGAAGATGACGCGTCGCGCCTGAACGAGCGCATAGGGTCGCGCGTGAATTTCCCCCAAGGCGCGTAATCGAAGATCCGCAGGCGGAAAGCCAAAGCTTCCTTGCGTCATGCGTGCGCTCCTTTCGGTGTGTGTTTCCCGCTCATCGCTATCGATACTGTGATTCGGCTGAGCCCGGGAGCGCGACTGAACAACCTCGATTGGTTCACCTCTGATCGGCGCTGACACGTTCAAGTTCTTTTTGCCATTCGCAAAAAGATTTCGAATGTCCATGATCTTATCCCTACATCGGCCCCTCAGCTGGCGGCATGCAAGCATCTCCTCATATGCCTGTCTAGCACGATCGGTCCGCGCGACCGTTTGCCACAGCCACTCCAACCGGCAAGCAACTCATGCTTGAATAGCACGCTATGCGGACAGTTGCGGCACCGCTCGCCACAGAATCGTGATGGAACAATTCCCGACCATTGGATTTCAACCTTCGGCGCGAATGTGCTGAACGCGAAAGGCTGTGGAAAGTCAACTTGCGGCACCCTGCCTGGCGCGCAGATCGGGTTTCTGACGGCTGCTGTTGTGGTATTGCCCGATCTTACTCGGGAGAGATTCGATGGCCGTAATCGATATTCTGGCGTCCGTGGCTTTTGCCGCAACTATGACTGCGTCCATTTCACCGTCCGAGACAAATGTTCCTGCCTTCCGGCCGCTCGGCGTTTCACAGGATGCGCTGCCGTCAGCGCTCGGCTGCAAACCGATCAATGGCGAGCAGCCGGATACGACAGGCCAGTACTCATGCAACGTTCTGCCTGGCGGAAGCGACCTCTTTGACCAATATGTGCTAGCCTACGTCCACGGCATGGGAATATGCAACGTCGTCGCGATTTCCCGTTACATCGACGATGATCAGCGCGGCACGACGACACGGCAGGTTTACAAGGAGGCGGCTTCGCTTCTCGCTTCCCAGTTCGGGCCAGCGGACGAGAAGGTCGACCATGTCGCCACGTCCAAATTCGGAAAGGACGGCATGTTCCGGCAGGCGGTCATCGCTCAGGAGCGGCAAGTGTTCGAGCAATGGGACAATCTGAGCACGAAGTTCCAGAATGCCCAGTCGGCCAGCGTCACGATTTCTGGAAGTGAGGACTGGGGACTGGCGGTCTACAGCATTTTCCGCTTTGCCCATAACGATGCCTGCCTGAGCAGTCTGGAGCAGCAGACCGGACTGTCTGGCGAGGATGGTGAGTGATCAGCTAGCTGGCGATCGCAAGCGACGAGCCGGCGACCGCCGGAGCGGCGGCTTGAAGACGGGAGCAGTGATCAGGTGTTCGAATGGCGCCTGGTCTCGTTCCAGTCAAGATGTGAACAGTGCCCGCAGGCGAGCGAATAAACCTGGGCGATCCACGCCAAGAATACCGCGTACATAGTGGGCGGCTGTGGCGGCGCTGACCGTCGCGCCGAAATGGCAGTAGCAAAGAACGTTATGCAGTTCGCCGTCGCTTAGACTGAAGAACTTCTTGGCCTGGCCATAAGTATCGTTCTCAAGCCCCGCTGCTCGCAGGATCGGGTCCTCAAAGGCGACCGAGATCGGCGAGTTATCGCTACGCAGGAGCGATAGCACTGAGGTCGGCTGATGTTCGGTCTGGTAGAGGGTAGCCAGTCGTCGATGCGGGCTCAACTCGAGAAGCTCCACCCAGCGCTCGAGACGCTCGCTTCGCGACATGACGCGGTGCGGATACGCCTGGTCGATATCCGCAATATTCTGCAGTTGCTCCAATGTCTGATGTTTCATGGTGGGCTCCATTCGGCTGAAATTTGCGCAGCCCCATTGCCGCGTACGCCCTGAATAATTGAGCTAGGGGACAGCGAGGCCCAATCAAGATCATTGAGAAAGGATTTATGCAGGTCGGGAACAAGTTGAACGACGGACTGCATGCAGCCGCCTGCGGTAGAACAGCGTATATGGCGGGCTGCTGTTCTTCCGACCAACTCGCAAAGACTTAGGAGGGTCAGTTGTCGCAACTTGACCAGATCGATTTCGGGCGCTGCTGGCGAAATGCACGGAAAGGGCCAATCTTTCCAAGACAGCGTCCGGAGCAACCAGTCTCAAGGCGCCCAACCTTCATTTCGAAATAATGGCGCGCCAGAGAATATATAAGTTGATAGTAACGGTAAAGTTTTGAAAGACCGTGTAAAGCCGCGATCGCTATCTGATGCAAGCAAAGAGAAGCCGCATGTCGACACCCTTCCTGACAACGTCACAGATTGCCTATCACGCGGCAGGAAAGAGCATCCTTTCCGGGATAGACCTGACATTGAAGAGCGGACGCATCTACGGTCTGGTTGGGCAGAACGGTAGCGGCAAGAGCACGCTTCTGAAGATCATGGCCCGACAGATTGCCCCGACCTCCGGTGGGGTCGAGCTGAAAGGCGAGGCGATTTCGCGCTGGGGCGCCAGACCCTTCGCCCGGCAGGTTGCCTACATGCCGCAGTTCACACCAGCGACCGATTTCATGACGGTTCGTGAACTGGTGGCGCTTGGCCGATTCCCGTGGCACGGCACGCTCGGCCGTTTCACCAGCGCCGATCAGAAACTCGTCGACGAGGCCATAGGGCGAACCGATCTCGAGCGTTTTGCAGACAGCCCGGTTGCAAGCATGTCCGGCGGCGAGCGGCAACGCGCCTGGATCGCCATGATGCTGGCGCAGAATGCGCAGTGCCTGCTTCTTGATGAGCCGACCTCCGCGCTGGATCTGCTACACCAGGACAGCGTGTTGGCGCTGCTGCGCGAACTCAGTCACGAGCGCCGGCTAACGATCGTCGTCGTCCTCCACGATATCAATCTGGCCGCCCGCTATTGCGACGAGATCGTGGCTTTGAGGAAAGGCCGCATCTCGGCACACGGCACGCCAGCCGACATCATAAGGTCCGATGTGCTCAAATCGGTCTTCGATCTGGAAATGGGTGTCTTTCCGCATCCGGTCAGCAACGATCCGATCAGCTACGTTCTCTAAAGCCGTAGTCTTGCGATCCGGCTTTGACCGAGACTCCACTCAGTGAGTGAGCTGTAACAGAGTCGCGGTGCAGTGAACCGCGTGAAAGCATTCTGCATACCGTTTGATGATATTGAACTCCCGACTGCCTCAACGGACGCCGCCGTTGGAACAACTTGGCCAGTCGTAGATTTCACGCTCATGAAAACAACGATCTTTCTCGTCGTGTCGCTGACCCTGGGCCTGCTTGGCACCGCAAGCGCCCAGGAGCTTGGTGCGGAAACCATCAACAGTGCCTCGCTCGACTCCATTCCAACCGAGCGACCAGCCAAAGCCTCCCCTCGACCAGAGCCTGCCGTTATACGTCTGCAGGTGCTTCTGGATCGCTTGGGGTCGTCTCCCGGGGTGATAGACGGGCATTACGGCGAGAACGTCACCAAGGCGATCGCTGGCCTGGAAGCCATGCGGGGCATCCCGACTGATGGAAAGCTGGATCCTGACGTCATTCGCCTTCTGCTTGACGACCAGCCAGTCATCGGGACCTATGTAATCTCCCCGGAAGACACACAAGATCTCGTCGACCGCATTCCCAAAGACTACGCCAGGCAAGCCGAGATGAGGTACCTCGGATACACAAGTGTTGCCGAGAAACTGTCCGAGCGGTTCCACATGGACATCGATCTTCTGAAAGCGCTGAACGCCGGCACGCCGTTTACGGTCGGAAAGACAATACTGGTGGCGATGCCCGGCAGCGCGAAAGAAGATATGGTCAAGAGGATTGAAGTGCGACGACGAATTGGGCAAGTCCTGGCGTTTGGCAAGGATGGCTCCTTGCTGGCCGTTTATCCCGCCACGATCGGCAGCAGGCAAACGCCTTCGCCGTCAGGAACCCACAAGGTCAAGGGCGTCGCGCGAATGCCGCCATACAGTTACGATCCGAAAATCAACTTTCAGCAGGGAAAGAACACCAGGCCCTTAACGCTGCCCAAAGGTCCCAACGGCCCGGTTGGAACCATCTGGATCGATCTGACAGAGCCGACCTATGGAATTCACGGCACACCGGAACCCTCCCTTATCGACAAGATCGGATCACATGGATGCGTCCGCCTGACCAACTGGGACGCCGAGGAATTGGCCGCGATGGTAAAACCAGGCGTGACTGTCGAGTTTGTCGACTGATGCGAGCCTGTCAGGTGTCTTGCTGACAAGGCTTTTCGCACGCCTCTTCGTATGGGTCACGCATCGGGATCAAACGCGACGCACCAAGCAGCAAAAGCGATTTCAAATGCTTCCAACCACCTTCCTCACCGGCAACTGGGGCATAGGACGTCATTGCAGTGCGGCCCTAATTCAATCAAGCCGCGACGGACAGCCTCACCCTGTGATTGTCGGCAATTTCGACCAGTTCCGACGGGGTCGGCGCGGCAAAGACATCCGGTGCCGGGCTCCCGTCCGATCCGAAACCGCGTCCGGCCGGGAGCTGGGCATCATGGAAGCGCTTCGCCTTCGGCTGCCCGCTCATGGCGATTTCGGGATCGGGAATGGCCCCTATAAGGCGGCGTGTATAGGGATGGGCCGGCGTCTCGAAGATCTGGCGCCACCCACCTTCCTCGACGACCTGGCCGAAGAACATCACCAGCACACGATCGCTCATGTGCTCCACCACGCTTAGGTCATGACTGATCATCAGATAGGAAAGACCGAGCTTTTCCTGCAGATCCAGAAGAAGATTGATGATCTGCGCTCGGATCGAGACGTCGAGGGCGGATACAGGTTCGTCCAATACGACGATCTCGGGCTCGAGGATGAGTGCGCGGGCAATGCCGATGCGCTGGCGCTGCCCGCCCGAGAACTCGTGCGGGTAGCGACTGGCCTGTTCCGGCTTCAGACCGACATTGATCAGCATCGCCTCGATCCTGTCGGAAATCTCCGATGCCGATTTGATGCCATGAAGGCTAAGGGGTGCGGCAAGTGACGCCCTTATCGATTGGCGGGGATTCAGCGAGGCGTACGGATCCTGAAACACCATCTGCACCGCCTTGGCGCGCTGCATGCGCCCCGGCGCACCAGGACCGGTCAGCGGTTGACCCCGGTAGCGGATCGTTCCTGAGGTCGGCGCCTGCAGACCGAGGATCGACAGCGCCGTCGTGGACTTGCCGCAGCCTGATTCGCCAACGATCGACAGACACTCACCCTTGCCCAATTCGAAGCTGATGCCGTTTACGGCGTAAAGCGTCCGCCGTCCGGTTCCCAAAAGCCCGCCGCCAGACACCGGAAAGCGCACATGCAGGTCGTCCACTTGCAGCAAAGACCCGGTCACGGCTTTCCTCCTTCGTCGCGGCGTGGCGCAATGAACCGCGTCTCGGTCAACTTCGAGCGATCGGCGATGATGCTGTCGATGTCTACCAGGCGCTGGCGTCCATGCAGGCTGCGACTCCCCAGCCGCGGCAGCGCTCCGAGAAGCCCGCGCGTGTACTCGTGCCTCGGATCGGAAAACAGCAGGGCGGTATCGTTCTCCTCCACCAGGCAACCGGCATACATCACTCCCACCCGCTGGCAAACACTGGCGATCACGCCGAGATCGTGGCTGATGAACAGGACCGCGGTGCCGCGCGCGGCGCAGAGTTCCTTGATCAACCGTAACACTTCGGCCTGAACGGTCACGTCCAACGCCGTTGTCGGCTCATCCGCGATCAAGAGATCCGGATTGCAGGCGAGCGCCATGGCGATCATCACGCGCTGGCGCAAGCCGCCCGACATCTGGTGCGGATAGTTCGTCGCGCGTCGGTCCGGATTGGGCACGCGCACGCTTGCGAGCGCGTCTACGGCAAGTTTCATCGCTTCGCCCCAGTCCTTGCCCTGGTGCAGGACGAACATCTCGGCGATCTGGCGCCCGACCGTGGAGAGCGGATTAAGCGCCGTCATCGGCTCCTGGAAGATCATGGCGACGCGGTTTCCCCGCAGCCGTCTCATCTCCCGCTTCGGCAGGGCGAGCAGGTTCTGGCCCTTGAAGACGACTTCACCGCCCGAAACGCGCAAGGGCCTTTTCAGGAGACCCATCACGGCAAGCGACGTCACCGATTTGCCAGAACCGGATTCGCCAACGAGTCCATAGGCCTCACCCGGCATGATCTGGAACGAGACGCCCTTGAGGATCGGAAGAAGAGAGCGCCCGGCCGAAACATCGAGCTTGAGTTCCTTGATGTCGAGAAGCGGAGCAGTCATGGCGTGCGCGTCCTCATATGCGGATCAAGCCTGTCGCGCAGCCCATCGCCCAGAAGGTTGAAGCCCAGCACCGAGAGAAAGATGGCAAGCCCCGGAAACACCGCGACCCAGGGTGCGGTCCGGATCAACTGGCGCGCATCCGTCAGCATCGCGCCCCAGCTTGGGAAGGGCGGCTGGACGCCAAGTCCGAGGAAGGAGAGAGCCGCCTCTGAAAGCACCGCCGAGCCCATGCCCAGCGTCGCCATGACAAGGATCGGACCCATCATGTTGGGCAGGATCTGCGTGAACATGATGCGCAGATCGCCGTAGCCGAGCGTCTGTGCCGCCTGCACATATCCCTGAGACTTCAGCGACAGGGTGGAGGAGCGCGCAATGCGGCACGTCCAGCTCCAGTTCGTGAGCCCCAGGGCAATCAGTAGTGATGGCAGGCCCGGGCCAAGTACGGCCATGACCGCCAGCGCGAAGATCAAGGAGGGGATGGCAAGCATGACGTTTGTGAGACCGTTTACGAGATCGTCCCACCAGCCGCCCCAGTAGCCGGCAGTCATGCCGAGCGTGCAGCCGATGATGGAGTTGATGACCTGCGAGACGATCCCGACGGTCAGCGAAATCTGCGCGCCAAAGAGGATGCGCGTAAAGACATCACGGCCCTGAGCGTCCGTACCAAACCAGAATGTGGCATCGGGCGGCAATTCGGCATTCATCAGATCGGCATTCAACACCGGATCGAACGGCGCGATCCAGGGAGCAAAGATGCCGGCGAGGATGACGAGCACCGTGAGAAGCGCGCCGAGGATGAAATTGAAACCAAAGCGCATCGCCTCACCCCTGCTTGATGCGCGGGTCGATCGCCGCGTAGATCAGGTCGACAAGGGTGTTGATGACGAGGAACCAGAGGACGATGACCAGGATCGTTCCCTGCACCGCGGGAATGTCGCGGATCGCCACGCTGTCCACCAGGAGCGAGCCGATGCCAGGCCAGGCGAAAAGTTTCTCGATCACCACGGCCTGCCCGATCAGCGAACCGAATTGCAGACCGACCGTTGTCACGATCAGCACGAGAGCGTTGCGCATCACGTGCCAGCGCACGACCTTGGCTTCGCTCATGCCCTTCGAATGCGCGGTGCGAATGAAATCCGCGTTCAGCACGTCGAGAACCCCAGCCCGCGTGGTGCGTGCCAGAAGCGCCAGCGGCGTAACGCCGAGCGTGACGGCGGGCAGGATCAGGTTACGGAACGATCCGTCGCCATAGCCGAAGCTCGGCAGCCAGTTCAGATGAAGCGCAAAGACGTACATCATCAGGAGCCCGAGCCAGAACTGGGGCATGGAAAGACCCGAGACCGCGCCGATCATCGTCGTCGTGTCGAGAATCGATCCGGGACGGAGAGCGGCGAGAAAGCCGAGGGGCACGCCGACCACGACCGCGAACGCCATGGCGGCGAGCGCTAGTTCCAGCGAAGCCCACATGCGGTCGCCGATCAGATCGAGCACCGGCTGGCGACTTCGAAAGCTGGTCCCGAGGTCGAGCCGCGCAAGGTCGGTGACGTATTTCACGAACCGCTCCGTCAGCGGCTTGTCGAGGCCGAATTCCTGGTTGAGGTGGGCAATCAGCTGTGGGTCAGCGGTGCGCTTGCCGTCGGCAAGAAGGCTGGTGGCAAAGCTGCCCGGCACAACGCTGAAGATAACGAAGATCAACAACGCCACGACGATCACCGTCGGCACGATCTGCAGGACGCGGCGCAGAGTGAAGCGAAGCATGAACAAACCCGTTTTGGTCGCCCTTTAGGGAGGCGCGCGGCAATGCGAATTCGACTGGCCGCGGGAATCCCGCGGCCACCGGCATGAACTCCCGGATTAACTGCGCGAGTCCGGCGCCGTGTCGTCGATCCAGATTTCATCGTAAGGCTGGATGGCCAGTTCCGTCGCATTCGGAACAAGCCCGTGGATCCACGGCTGGTATGCCATCACTGCCTTGTTGTAGTTGAAGAACCAGACGGGCGCTTCGTCCTGGATCAGGTTGTTCGCCTGGCGTAGCAGTTCGTTCTGCTTGGCCGGGTCGCGTTCCTGCTGCGCTGCCTCGTAGAGTTTGTCGAAATCGGCGTTCGAGAAGCTCTCGTAGTTGCAGGCCGACTGCGGCGTCTTGGAGTAGTAGCAGCGAAGCGCCTGCAGCGGATCCGGGCCGGAGAGGTTCGACCAGATGAAGGCCTGGAAGTTGTTCGACGTCACTGCGTCGCCGAGTGCCGAGCTTTCAACCGGCTTCGGCTTCACCGTGATGCCGACCTTCTGCAGCATCGGCAGGACGGCTTCGACGATCGGCACGCCCCAGCTTTCGTTCGGGCTGGCGGTCACTTCGAAGGAGAAGCCTTTGGCATAACCGGCTTCGGCGAGAAGCGCCTTGGCTTTTTCCGGGTCGTATGCATAGGCAGGCTTATCCTTGTCGAACGCCGGCGAGGAGAGCGGCAGCCAGCCGGAAGCGGGATAGGCCTTGTTCTTGACCAGGCGTTCGACGATCAGCGGCGTGTTGATTGCGTAGTTGATGGCCTGACGCACCCGCTTGTCCTTGAACGGCTCGAAGGTCGGATTGAAGCCGATATTGCGGGTGTAGACCTCGGCGACCTCCAGCAGGTGGTCCTTCAGGGCATCCTCTCCCTGGTAAGCTTGATACTGGGTGGGCCCAAGGATCGACACGTCGATTTCCTTGTTGCGGAATGCCACGTCGCGGGCGGAATCCTCACCCATCAGCACGATCTTCACGCGGTCGAGATAGGGCTTGCCCTTCTCGTAATACTTGTCGAACTTCTCCACGACGACCTGCGAGCCAGGCGTGTATTCCTTGAAGGCGAAGGCGCCGAGACCGATCGGGTTCTTGCCGAAAGTCGACTCGTCCGCGACGTTCGAGGGATAGATCACCGTCGTGTTCTGCATCAACGAAAAGCCGGGATTGATTGGCCCGGTATAGGTCACCTGAAGCGTGTGATCATCGATCTTCTTCAGGCCGCTGATGTCTTGCGCCTTGCCGGCGATATAGTCGTCGGCGCCCTTGATGATGGCGATATAGCTGGCACCGGGGAACGCGTTCTTCGGATTGCCGATGCGCTTGTAGCTGTAGATGATGTCATCGGCCGTCAGCGGCTTGCCATTGTGAAAGACGGCGTTGTCGCGCAGATGATAGGTGTAGGTCGTCCCGTCCTCGGAGACATCAGCCGAGGTCGCCAATTCCAGAACCGGCTTGTTGTTGATCGAGTCCCAGCTGTACAGCGCCCGGTGAATGGCCTGGGTGATGAATTCTTCCTGCGTGTTGGGGCTCGACTGAACATCCAGCGTCGCGAAGCTGGAGCCATAAGGCGCGGTGAATACAAGTGTACCGCCATGACGCTCGCCATCCGCAAACGCCATGGTCGCGACGCCCAGGCTGAGCATCGCAGCGATTGAAAGTCTCTTCAGCATTTCGTTCTCCCTCTTTGTGCCGGGTTCCCTTTTCGGCATCGTGTCAGTCATTTTTTTGAGTGGCTCAGCCTCTCGCGTCGTGCACAACGCGGCCCGCCAGCAACGTCAGCAGGCAGCGCGTATCCGACAGGATCGCCTCGGGCGATGCGGTGAGAAGATCATTGTCGAAGACCGCGATGTCAGCCCACTGACCAGCGACCAGCCGCCCCTTCACGTTTTCAGCCTTCTGCGAATGGGCACCGTATTCCGTGTAGGCCTGGAGCGCCTCCTCGCGACTAAGCTTCTCGGAGGCATCCATGACGGTGCCCTTGCCGGTCTGGCGGGTGATCATCGCGTAGAGGTCGGGGAAAGGATTGGGCGAGCAGACCGGTGCGTCGGAGCCGGTGGAGGGTTTGAGCCCCATGCGCGCCCACGTGCCGATCGGGTAGGACTTGACGCCGCGCTCCTCGCCGAGGACGGAGATATAGCTGTCGCCGAAATCGTGAATGAAGGCCATCTGCGGCGCCGGCAGAATGCCCGCCGCCTTCATGCGTGCGTTTTGCTCCGGAGACGGATAGCCGCAATGCTCCACACGGTGGCGGCGATCCGGATCAGGATTGGCGGCAAGCGCCTTCTCGTAAGCCGTGATCAACTGCTCGATGGCGCCGTCGCCGATTGCATGGCAAGCCATTTGGTAGCCCCGGTCATGGCAGGACTGCACAATCTCCTCGACGACCGCGTCGGGCAGCATTTGCACGCCGAGGTTTTCCGGCTCGTCCTTGTAAGGCTTCGTCATCCACGCCGTGCGTCCACCGGCCGATCCATCAAGGAATATTTTCACCGCGCCAACGCGCAGCATGTCGTCGCCGGCGCCGGAGATGAGGCCCGCGCGCCAGCAATCCTCGACGATCGACACGCCGGGATCACCAAGAAGGGTCAGCCAGACGCGCACGGGCAAGCGACCCGCGATCTTGGCCATTTCATAGGCCTGAATTTCCGCAAAGCCGGAAAGCTGTCCGACGGCGGCGTCCATGCAGCTCGTGATGCCGAGGGACAGGAGATATTGCCCGGCGCGCTCGATCCCATCGATCAGTTCGGCGGTCGTGGCCGACGGGATCACGGCCTTGACGAGGTTCATGGCGTTCTCCGCCAGAAGGCCGTTCAGTTTGCCGTCCGTCAGGCCGATTACGCCGCCATCCGGCACAGGTGTCGCCTCGGTCACGCCTGCCAGCATCAAAGCTTTCGAATTGGCGATCGCCACATGGCCACACGCCCGCGTCACCAGAACCGGATGATCCGGCGCAGCGAGATCAAGGTCCGCGCGTGTCGGATGCCGGCCCGTATCGAGCTTGACCTGATCATAGCCACGTGCGCGAACCCACTCGCCCTTCGGCGTCACCGCTGCGCGTTCGGCGATCTGGCGCATCAGCGCGGCGTGGGTGGGGGCCGCGGCAGGCGTCGCGTCCACCCAGCCCATGACGATGCCGGTCGAAATCAGGTGCAGATGGTTGTCGATCAGCCCGGGGCTGGCAAAACGGCCGTCCAGATCGATGACCTCGGTGCGCGATCCCTTAAGGCTCATAATTTCTGCATCGCTGCCGGTTGCGAGAACCTTTCCCTGCCAGACGGCCACCGCCTCGCAGGATCCTTCCTCGCGGCCGCACCATATGCGGCCGTTGTAAAGGATGAGATCGGCTTCAATTCTGACTGCCATTAACTGCTCCGTTGTCACGACCCGGACGAACCCGGCATTAAGGACAGGCGATGCGAAGCGCTCGCGCCGTCCATGAATTTCTGTCGTGTGACAAGGTGAAAGCTTGTGGCAGGCTTGGCCAATTCGGTTTTGGCACAACCTCATGCGAATTTGGCATATCTATTCAAGATGAATGACTTATGCTGAATTGGGCGAGGAGCATTGGGGAGGAGAATGGAATGGAAATCAAATGGCTGGAGGACTTCGTGACCCTTGCGGACACCTCTAGTTTCTCGAGAGCGGCTGAACTGCGCAACGTGACACAACCGGCCTTCAGCCGCCGAATCAAGCAGCTCGAGGGATGGCTGGGCGCGACCTTGATCAGCCGCGCGGCGATGCCTGCCGAGCTGACGCCGGCCGGCCGGAATTTCCTGCCCGTCGCACAGGAAACGATCCGGTCATGCTATGCGGCGCGAGAGGCCCTGCGTCCGTCACATGAACCCGGCCTCATACGCTTCGCGGCACTGCACACGCTGACGGTTACATTCTTTCCGCAATGGTTAAGGGCGTTGGAGAAAGCAGGGGGAGCGTTCAACACCTCGCTGATACCGGACCGAGGTGGCATCGAGGCAAACCTGGATGCGCTCGTTGGCGACGAGGCCGATTTCTTCCTGACCTACGCCCATCCGGAGGTGCCATTCCATCTCGACCGCGGCAAATTCGCGTGGCTGACCGTCGCCCACGACCGGCTGATCCCTCTGGTGGCGCCGAACGTCGTCGTAGCCGGTCAATCGCAAGCCGGAAGAAATTTGCTGGATCGGGCCGTCGAGCAGCAGCGGCTGGCAATCCCCTATCTCAGCTACGGCTTCAATTCCTTCTTCGGCGTAGCTCTCTCGCGTCTTCTGCTTCGCCGCCCGCCATTTCGCCGCCGGACGACACATGAGAATACGATCAGTGCCGGTTTGATGAACATGGCGCTTGCGGGAGCGGGCGTCTGCTGGCTGCCTGAAAGCCTCGCACGCGACGAGATGGAGTCAGGGCGCCTCGTGCCCGCCTCGAAGGACGAGGGGTGGAATCTCGATCTCGAAATCCGCCTTTACCGCCACGCGGCGAGCCGCAATCGCAAGGTCGACGAACTCTGGCGCATGTCTGGTCAATTGCTGGAGCGCGAGCCGGCCTGACGACCGGCACACGAAACGACAGGCTCAGACCTTCATGAAAACGAGTGCACGCAGGATTTCGGCAAAATCCGCATTGGCGAAAGCAACGGCGCGCGGACCATGGGCTCGTGCGCCCGGGTACCAGCCAGCACGATAGGCGTCGGTCGGATTGTTGAACTCGATCACCACTTCGTAGCGCTCGGCCCGGTCGGGGAGCGTCTGGCTGAAATCCGCCGACAGCGCGGACGCCACACCCTCGCGGATAAGCCGGCGCGACCAAGCGGGCGAGATCGACGTGGAGGCACGGCCTTTACCCTCAAGTGTCTCCACCGTGGACATACCGGGCACCATCGCGCCCGCTTCCGCGCACATGGCCGCGTCGCCGGACAGGAAGACGGAAGGCACCCCATATCCCGCCGCGCAGAGCGCGTTCACGGTGAATTCGGAAGCAACCTCACCGTTCAGAAGCAGGCGCGATATGCGCAGGTTGGACGTGTGAGCGAGCGGATTGGCCTCGCTGCCTGCCTTGGAATGGTAGCCGGTGTAGATCGCCGCCGCAAAACCGGCATCGAGACCGAACATCATCGCATCGGGATGCCCCGACCAGCCACGCACGATCCGGACATAGTCGGGCAACCGATCGAGGATCAGGTTGCGCCCGCTGTCGTGGGCATCCTTGATCACGACCTCGGTCGCTCCCGCAGCGCGAGCCCCGTCGCAGGCAGCAACGACCTCGGCAGTCATCAGTGCGCGGAACTCGTTCCAGTCGGCATGCGTGCGCTCGGCCTCGTCCCAATGAACGATACCTGCGGTACCTTCAATATCGGCAGAGATGAAAACTTTCATTGCAGCGGGTTCTCCTGTAGCCAATCGGCAAGGGCGGGATAAAGGCGGCCGTTGCGGCCGGGTGTTGCAGGCGCCATGCAGAGCGCGTTCAGTACCGCCTCCTGTGTGGTTTCAGCGGCAGCGCGGAAGGCGGTGTCGATGAACGCGTCGGAAAGCCGGTCCTGGGCCGTAATGGGTGACGCCGGTTCATGATCGACCGGATCGGCGGTGGTGAAGCACAGGCAGATATCGCCGCTACCATTGCCCCAGAAAGCACCGAGTCGCGCCAGCCCCGCACCGCCGCGTTTGGCGACGCGCTGCAGCTGGCGATCGCCGAGCGGCAAATCCGTCGCCATGACGACGATGACGGAGCCCCGCTCCGGGCTGGGTGGACGGCGAGGATCCGGACGGCGACCATCGGGCAGAATGAGATCGCCGGCAGCGCCGAAATTGGCAAGAACCAGTGCTCCCAAGGTGAAATCACGCTTCGCAATCCGCAGTCGCCGCGACGCGGTACCAATGCCAGCCTTGAAGCCGAACGCCGTCATGCCGGATCCGGCTCCGACCGCACCCTGCACCACCTCACCTGTCCTTGCGTCGTCAAGCGCCGCGCAGGCGTCGGCGGGCGTTACCGCCATGGCCTGGATGTCACTGATGCTACCGTCATTGCATTCGAAGACGAGGCCATTGACCGTTGAGGTCTTGCGCCCGATGGCCGGATTTGCCGCGATCGCACGGCGAATCAGCGCTTCGGTGCAGGCGGCCACACCAAACGTATTGGTCAGGAGAATCGGTGTCTCGATCGTGCCGAGTTCCGCGACCTGCATCAGTCCCGCCGACTTGCCGAAGCCGTTTATCACCTCGACCGCCGCACGCGGTTTCCTGCGAAAGATGTCTCCTGGATGGGGAACAATGGCGGTTACGCCCGTATGGATGCCTTCGGCGCTGAGCGAGCGGTGCCCAACCGCCACGCCAGGCACATCGGTAATGGCGTTTCCCGGTCCGGGAACCATCGCTCCCTCTACTATCAGTCCGAGTTCCCGCGCTGTTTTCATCTCTGTTCTCTTGTCTATGCCTGAACGCCAGCCGCCTTCAGATAGAGCGTCTGGAGGTGACGCGTCATCGGGCCAGGCTTGCCGTCGCCGATCGACTTGTCGGCAATGCGCACGACCGGCATGACCAGACTCGAGGCTGAGGTCTGGAACGCCTCGGCGGCGCCCTGCGCTTCCTCGGGCGTAAAGGCACGCTCTTCGAAGAGCAATCCCTGTTCGGCACATAAACGTGCAACGGCGCGCTGCGTACAGCCCGGCAGCGTGGCACGGGAAGCCGGCCGGGTGAGGATTCGTCGATCCGCGGTGATGATATGCGCAGTTGAAGACGCGCCTTCCGTCACCAGCCCGTCCTCGACCAACCAGACATCGTCGTAGCCTCCCGCGCGTGCAGCCTGTTTGGCCATGACCTGTGCGAGCAGCATTGCCGTCTTGATGTCCCGCCTCTGCCAGCGCTGATCCGGAGCCAGGTCGACGGAGATTCCGTCGCGCTGCGCCGCGGTTCCGGTCAGCCGCTTCGCCTGGGTGAAGCCGATCAGCTTCGGCTCCATCTTGTCGCTGTACAGAAAGTCACGATCGGCCTCGCCGCGCGAAACCTGAAGATAGACGGTGCCGTGCTGCAGGGCATTGCGTTCGATCAGCTCCAACTGGATCGAGACGATGCGACCCAGAGACAAGGCCAGAGGAATGTTCATCTCCTTCAGAGAACGAGCGAACCGAGCCAGATGCAGATCGTTGTCAATCATCCGGCCATCGATCACGGCCGTGACCTCGTAGACCGCGTCGCCGAACAGGAAGCCGCGATCGAAAAGACTGATTCGCGCCTCCTCCTCGGGGACGAAAGACCCGTGAACAAAGACGATCCTGCTCATGCAACCCTCATTTCGACTGTTTGGCCCGGGCCGGCACATTGACGCGAACTTGCGCCGGCTGACCAATTCAATTTCGGCAAAGGGTCATGCAGAAATAGCCTCGACTTTGGTTTGCAACATCGCGCCTCGATGAGGGCCCGACGACCTCTCCCCTCCCCGCAATGAGAGCGCAATTCACGCGCTCGCA
The DNA here is from genome assembly GCF_000377185.1 of Rhizobium sp. 42MFCr.1. Classification (NCBI taxonomy): domain Bacteria; kingdom Pseudomonadati; phylum Pseudomonadota; class Alphaproteobacteria; order Hyphomicrobiales; family Rhizobiaceae; genus Rhizobium; species Rhizobium sp. 42MFCr.1. Next base: position 50,190 of record NZ_KB897835.1, on the reverse strand, counting down.
GCGAGCACCGAATAGCTTTCGTGCATCTGGGCCAGCGGCTCGTCTGATGTCAGCTGGCAATCGACAAGCCGTTATGTTCCGGGTGCCCGCGAGCGGTTTTTGGAACCCGATCTGGGCTGCAGAATTGGAGGATCAGTGCCGACACGCGAAGCCCCGAGATCGACGCAAACCTTGTCGCGCAGGCATCGGACCAAAGTCTGATCACACGCCAGGGTCACAGTTTGGCCTGATTCCGCCAGAATTTTCGCGCCTGCGTCGATACTTCAGTTCGTCTCGTCCGGGACGGCACAATCAGCAGCAATGCGAGCTGCAAGAATGCCATCGAGGAAGGCTCTCACAAGGAGCGAGTCCCGATCGGCCAAGGAGATTCATGTCTCGCGACCGGCAACTGGACGGACTTAGGACTCTCGCAGTCACAATGGTCCTCTATCACCACTTCTTTGCGGCCAATGGATCAGTCCTGGGCCATCTCGGCGTACGTCTGTTCTTCGTCCTCAGTGGCTTTCTGATAACCCGGCTCCTGCTGGACGCACGTTCCTTTGCCGACTACCAGCCGAGTGCGGCGCTGAAGGCATTCTACATTCGCCGCGCACTGCGCATATTTCCCCCTTACTTCGCGATGTTGGGCTTCATATGGTTTGTCAATCTTGAGGGCGCCCGGGGCAGCCTCAAATGGCACGCGCTGTATCTGTCGAACTTCTGGTATGCGCTTCGAAACGAATGGACGCCCTGGGTGTTGTGTCACGCCTGGAGCTTGAGCATCGAGGAACAGTTCTATATCGCCTGGCCTCTGGTGATCCTGCTGGCTCCGCGCCGGCTGATTGCGCCTGTTTGCGTCGCCGTCATAGCATTCTCGCTGGCCTATCGCCTCTATTGGCCATTTACGGGCACACCATCTCTGGCGCGAGACCTCCTTCCTCCGGCGTCCGTCGATGCGCTGGTGGCCGGCGCTCTCCTTGCCGTCTACCGCAGGAAAACCGAGGCTTGGCCCCGATGGATTGGGCTAAGTGTCGTGCCTTTAACCATAGCCTCGATCACGTTCCTATGGTTGAAGTCGGTGTCCATGACACCGCCCCTGGAATGGGTGACATGGATCGGCGGGGAGGTGTTCCCCCTCATACCCCTCGTCATGCTGGTCGGATGCTGCTCATCGGGCATGCAGGGTGCATTCGGCCGGATGCTGGAACGACCGACGAGTACCGCGATCGGACGTATGAGTTACGGGGTTTACCTATTTCATCCAGTTGTGCTGTCGCTGGTCGTCAAGGCTCAGTCCTGGATCCCGGTCAATGTCTCAGAGCAGGGGCCCGGTCGTTTTGTGGTTGCGACCGCAGCGACATTGATGCTGGCTTCGATTTCCTGGCTGGCATTCGAGAGGCCGCTCAACCAGCTCAAGCGCTATTTCCCCTACGTCAGCTCCGCGAGGCCTAGCACGCCGTCGTCCCGGCCGAGCATTGCCGGCGAGCGGGGGTATGAGGCTTCGGCCTATCGCCCGAGCTACGCCAACCCTGATGAACGCGGGAGCTGAAGGATGTCTGATCCACTGATCTCCGTCGTGCTGCCGGTCTATAACGGTGAACCCCATGTTGCCGCCGCACTCGAAAGCATTCTGCGCCAGGACTACACCCGCTTCGAGGTCATCGCTCTTGACGACGGATCGACCGATGGCTCGCTGGAGGTCCTCCAACGATATCAAAACGCCGACAATCGCATCCGGATCGTCTCGCGGGAAAATCGTGGGCTGATTGCGACGCTGAACGAGGGAATCGCCTTGGCGAAAGGCGATCTCGTCGCCAGAATGGACGCGGACGATATTTCCTACCCGTCGCGCTTCTCGCGTCAGGTCGCGCTCTTTGCCCGACAGCCTCAGCTCGCCATCAGCGGCACCGGCATCGATCAGCTTCTCGGCAACCGGGTGGTCCGCGGCAGGCCAAATCCAATCTATCAGACTGGCGATTGGCACATCTTGTCGATGTTTTTTACCATCTTCTTGCATTCGACAGTGATGTACAACCGCAATGTCATTCCCGAAGACATGCTGGTGTACGATGCAGGCTATGTCCATGCCGAGGATTTCGATCTCTTCGGACGCATTGCACGGCGATTTCCAGCAGCGATGATCGATGAGAGCCTGGTCGCCTATCGTATTCATAGCGACAGCGTCTCAAGCAGGCACAAGCGGCAAATGCGGCGAACCCACCTGAAGATCGTGGCCGAGAACCTTGAACGACAGTCTCTCTGCGACGATCCCGGCGCCCTTCACGATATTGGTGCTGCCGTCACCCATGACACCGTGCGCCGCGCTGCGGATTGCATACTTACGATTGAAAGAAAAATCGCCGAGCAGGCAGGCCGCGCGTCCTCGAGCTATGCGCATGGAACCTTGTGCTTCTTCTATTTCCTCTATCAGCTCATTATCGATGAGCAGCGCCCGGAGCTGACACACGCCTTTCTTACGCAGACGGGAAAGTGGCGGCTCATCCGGCGTCGAGAGCGATACGGCCTTCTTTCCGCCGCTTATGCACCGTGGCTGTGCCGTTTCTCGGACGGTGCAACCCGGCGCATGGATCTCATGACGCGGTACTATCAATCGGTGCCCGCCAAGTCCGTACAGCCGCTTCAGGGGCTAGCATGATGGCCGGAAAGTATCGCGAATTCTCGCGCGCACGCGTTCATCACACCCCGGGGTCACAGCCATGCTAGAGTTCGCCGAGTTGAGCTTTCGGCTATTGCGTCAGTCACTCGGCCGGCAGGTTGGTCTGCTGGCGGTCGTCGTCATTTTGGGACTAAGTACCGCCGTTCTCGAAGGTACGGGCATCGGTCTCATCATCCCAATGCTCAGCATTATCGCCGGCGGGGCGGAACCGTCGGGAATGGCCGGGCTCTCAGCGGTCTTTCAGCAAGTCGGTGCCGGGTTGGATGACCGGGCAAGGCTGATTGTGATTGCCGCCGCAATCCTCGGATTGATCACCCTGAAGAATGTGCTCGCCTTCGCCAACGCCGTGCTCACCAATTTGATCTACGGCAGGGCCGGCCATGCCATGCGAAGCTCTCTTGCCCGCCAGCTCTTGACAGTTGGATACTCATTCTTCCTCCAGCAAAGTCCGGGGCGACTGCTCAACATCATATCAAACGAGTCCTGGCGCGCTTCGGACGCAATCCAGACCACACTTGCAGCGATCGTAAACGTATCGGCTGTGGTCATTCTCCTCTCCTTTCTCCTGCTTCTTTCATGGCAGATGACGCTTGGCGTTGCACTTGGGCTGGTGGTGATCCAGGTCCTGCACGCGCTTCTCTCAGCCAGCCTCAGAGCCCCGAGCCGCAAAGTCACGACGTTCAACGGTGAACTTGCCGCCAAGATGCTTCATCTCGTTCACGCCGGACGGCTTATCCGCGCCTTCGGACAGGAACAGCGGGAGAAAGCAGTCTTCGATACCTCGTCGGATGCGGTCAGAGAGGCTGGTTTCGATCTCCAATCCCGCCAGGCGGTATTGCCGCCACTGACAGAGGTGCTGCATTCGGCTCTCTTTTTGACTGTCGTCGTCAGCGCCTGGCTTTGGGGTATAAGCTTTCCTGTTATCGTGGCCTTCGTTGTCTTGCTTTATCGGCTGCAGCCGCATGTCCGTGCGCTGCAAATGGCATGGAGCGCCGTGCAAGGCTGGAGCGGGTCCCTGGAAGAGGTCAGATGGTTACTGGATCCGTCCGACAAGCCGAACCCACCGGCAGGCGATGCTCCGGTTCAGGCCATACGCCAGCACATCAAATTCGATGGCGTGACGTTCAAGTACCCGGGCTCCGGCTCGCGACCCGTCGTGCTGCGCGCTGCGACCTTCGATCTTCCCAAAGGTCGTTCAACCGCCATAATTGGACGGTCCGGCGCCGGAAAGACGACGATCGTCAATCTCCTATGTCGATTTGTCGAGCCTGACGGAGGAAACATTCTGGTCGACGGCACCCCACTCAATCAAATCGATCCGATGCAGTGGCGCAGACAAATTGCACTCGCCAGCCAGGATCTCGAGCTGATTGACGGCACCATTCTCGAAAATATCACCTATGGCCACAGCGCTTCGCTTGAAGAGGTCAGGAACGCAGCCAGACTTGCTGAAGCGCACGAATTCATCGAGAAGCTGCCAGATGGATATGAGACCGTCGTCGGCTACCGGGGAGCCACCGTTTCGGCGGGACAGCGACAGCGCATCGCTCTGGCAAGGGCCCTGGTGCGCGATCCGGAAATCCTCATTCTGGACGAGGCCACGAATGCCATGGACGGACTGTCCGAGGCGGCGATTGTCGAAACCTTGAAATCAAGAGCCGGTCGGCGCACGACAATCGTCATCAGCCATCATCGCAGCACCATCTCGTTCTGCGACGAAGTCGTCATACTTCAAGATGGCCGCGTAAAGAACCAGACCTCCTTTGCCAAGATCGCGACTTTGAGCATGGACCAGCTCTACGAGCTTGAAACGGCTTGCCCTTAGGTGTTGACGCATGCCCACCACCGCGGCCAGCAGGTCACCAGGAGCTCGCATTCCCCGATGTCGTCGCCAGTGGACGGTCTCCACCAAAGGCGAACCATCTATGGCTTCCGATCAGGGATTGAGCGGCGGAAGCACGGGGGACACGTCCAGGCGCGCTGGTTGGCGGTAGTCAACGACCGCGGCCAGTCGCTCCCTGTCGATTTCAGCACGCCCGGATCGGAACAGCTTTTGAGAAAGAATGTCGACCTGGCGCTCTAGGTCGGCGGGGCCGAAACGAACCCATTCCTCCAGCGTGCCATTCCCCAGACTTCGGCTCCAGGTTTGGAGACCATTATAGATCTCTTGCTCGCTCCCCGAGCCGATGAGTTGGCGGAGCCGCTTCAAGCGGCAGCCGTGCGATGCCTGGTATTTCAGGCGTGCGTTCTGCCGCAGACTGTTGATCGCCGGCCAAAAGCGTAAGCCAACCCACAACACTCCCATCGCCGCCAACAGCCCCAAGATAGCAAGCGCGACTTTCTGTCTGACGACGTGGGGCGCCTGGCGTCGTACGTCATCCAGTACAGGCTTGATCGGGGTAGTGGCGACGGCGGGAGAGACGGCAACCGTTATCGACGGCAGCGAAGCGGATGTCTGCTCATTGCGCGCGACATCGAACCAATCATAGGAAACCGCAGGGATTGTAAACGACCCTTCCCTGTCCGCGGTATACACATATGTTTCGGTACGGCGGCTTGCCGTCTCGCGCCCGACGGGGATGCCGTCTTCGATCTTCGGTTGCTTCTCGTATTGATGCAGCCCCGAAACGGTCCCGACCCCAACCGGGGGTATCATCATGGCTTGCGTGTTTTCCACCGTCACCGTGATTGTTCTGACGAGAGCATCGCCGACCTTGAGCGACGGGGCGCTCGGGTCGAAAGCCTGTTCGATCGTGAGATCGGTGGCTGCGAAGACAACCCTTTGCCCACCGGCCCCGGATGCCTCTCCGGCGTTGAACGAAACCGAAGGCATTCTCACCCTTGCCTTTGTCGGCTTTCCATCGACCGAATACCCCAACCCGATGTCGATTTCAGGCAGAACAAACTTTCCGGGCGCCTGCGGCACGACGGCATAGGATTTCCGGATTCCGGAATATTGAACGCCGTCGATGGTTTCACTGATGTTCTGCGTCCGCTCTTCTGGAAGAGTGACAAGAGCGTCTGGAACATCAAAAAGAGGAAACTGCGGAGGCGAGGTAAAGAAATCAGGCGCGAACACATCGACATCAACTCGCACCTGCTGCCCGGGCACAATGTTGCCGTTGTCTTCTACCGTGGCGCGCGCGAAGGGTTCCGCTCCCCAGGCCAGGGCCGGTAAAAGTAAAAGGAAGACACCCGGCAGAAACTTCATCATGGCTTGGTCTCACCCGCCTCGATGGCAAATTTTCGCGCCATGAGATCGGCGGGGCTCACCTGAATGTTCTTCATCCACATCTCCGACGTCTGTTCGACGACCTGGACCTCGCCTGCCTTGCCCTTCTCGGCTTTATTGTCAAATTGAACGCTGTCGGGCTTCTCGTTCGGATCCTGCTGCTGCTCCTGCTCCTTGTCTTTCTGTATCTTCAGCAGTCTCTGCGCGATTGTCAGGTTTCCTTGCGCGTCGGACCAGTCCTTCCGTTTTTCCAAGGCCTTTTGGTAGGCCGAAACCGCTTCCTCCAGATCTCCCAGATGAAAGAACGCGTTTCCCTGATTGTACCAGCTGTCCGCGCTGTCGATCGACGCAAACGCATCGATGGCATCCTGATAGTGACCGGCACGATAGAGCGCCGTCCCCTTCCACATGGGATCGCGGAAGTGCGCGGAGGCCGATGCATAGTCTCCTCGCTCAAAGGCGAGACGGCCCTGCTGATCGGGCGTCAACCAAAGGTCCACGAACCCGGCTGCTCCCGCGGACGAAGGCTGGAGCAGATGAAAGCAGAGCCCGATCGCTGCGAACTTGACCAGCCAGCCTCGCCGAAACGAAAGCGCTGATAGCGCCGCCGCCGGTGCGATGAACCACCATCCGACGTCGTGCCAGCGATCTCCCTGCGACGTCGTTTGTCGAGCGAAATTCGTCCGTACGCGCTGCCCGACCCACCTGATGTCGGTGTCATCGTCCGTCATCGTCGCGACTTCCGCTACAGCGTCATTCGCGAACTTCTTCAGAGCTTCCACATCCAGCTTGGCATTGATCCGAGCGCCACCCGCGTCATTGACGAAGCTACCGTTGGAGCGCTTGACGACGCCACCCTCCGGGGTGCCGACACCGAGAACGACAATTGCGCTATGCAGCCCGTCGGTCGCGACTGTCGCTCCCGCCTCGACGCCATCGGTTATAAGGAGGATCGTTCCGGGAGCTCCATCCCGCTGAAGCAGCCCATCCGCGAGTTTCAGGGCCGCAGGGGTATTCCTACCGGGCTTTGGCATAATGTCTGTGGCGAGCGCATCGGTATAGGTCTCGATGAGGTCGGTGTCATCGGTCAGAGGGACCACCAGGTGCGCTGTACCCGCGTAGGCGACGACAGCAGTTCGTGCGCCATTCCGGCCAGCCAGAATATCGTGGATCTTCAGCTTGACCCGTTCAAGCCTGCTGGGGGAGACGTCGATGGCGTCCATCGTCGGCGAAAGATCAATGGCGATGACCAGGGAAGCCGTGTCGGCAACGAAGGGAGGGGCTTCGCGTTTCCAGGTCGGTCCGGCAGCGCCGAGCACCGCTATCGAAATCACGGCGGCCAACATCCAGGCTGACATATACCGACGTCGCCCGTCGGGCTCGATCACGAGGCTGTCGAGCAGGTGCGGCGCGATCATGCCCTTCCAGCGATTGCGAATATCGCCTGAACGGGATGCCATCCAGACGATTGCCGGCGGCGCCAGAAGAGCGAGCAGCCACAGAGGGCGAAGGAAATGAAAATCGGAGATCATGCCGGCAATCTCCTGCGAACAAGGCTATACAATCCGGTTAGACCGTACCAGGCGAGCATCGTGGCGATCGCTCCGCCCAGCGGCCAGAAGAACAGCTCGGTTCGGGGACGCCAGGACAGCTGCTTTTGATCCTCAGGCGTGATCCGATCAAGCTCGTCGTAAATCTCTTGAAGCTGGCTTTGATCACCCCCAAAGAAGTAGCGGCCTCCAGTATCAGTGGCGATCTTCTCGAGCGACGCGGTGTCGAGTTTGTCCTCCCCCGTCGCCGCAGGGTCGCCAATACCGACCGTGTGGATGACAATCTGCTTGCTTTTGGCGATGCCGGCAGCTTTCAGAGGCGGCATCTTGCTGGCTGTATCGTTCCCGTCGGTCAGTAGTATCAGGACCTTTTGCGGCACCGTTGTCTTCTCAAACATTCGGATAGCGAGCCCAAGCGAATCCCCCATTGCCGTGCGCGGACCGGCAATGCCGGGCAAAAGGCTTTCCACCAGGTTTTTGACAAGGGCGTGGTCCATCGTGAAGGGAGCAAGGGGATACGGCGCGTCTCCGAAGGCGATCAACCCCAGGCGATCCCCGGGTCGTCTGGATACGAAATCGGAAACAACGGTTCGAACTGCCTCAACGCGCGCCTTTGAGGTACCGTCGGGCGCGGCGAAATCGCGCGTATCCATCGATTGCGAGAGATCGAGCGCGAGCAGGATGTCTCGCTGCGGTTCGGTCTTCACGACCGGTGGCTCGACATATTGCGGCCGGGCCAGAGCGAGAACGATGAGGCACCAGGCGATCAGATCGACCGCGACCTGGATCCAGGACCTCTTCGGCACGACGGAGCCCTCGGTGGGCTCCACGCCGGCGGCGCGTGCGACCTCGTTGAAAAATGGGAGGCGGATCGAAGCGGACGTTTCACGATGCGGGGGCAACAACCACCACACGATCAGGGGAGCCGGCAAGATCAGGAGCAGCCAGGGGAAATCAAGCTGGTACATGGTGCCCCTCGATCCATCGTCGAGCGTCGCGAACAAGTCCGTCTGCAGCCTCTGTGGAAACCAGGGCAGCCGCCTGGTATTCAAGATCGTCAAAGAACCGCTGAAATGCTTCCCCATTCTTCATATTGCCATGCTCGACAAGAAACGCTGCCCAAGCCAGCCCGGAGGTCGCGGCAACATCCTTCCGCGGCCAAGCCGCCAGAGCTGTACGCTTGAGCAATTCACCAAGGTCGCGGAGTGCCCGCGCGCGTTTATCGGCGTCACGAACCGCGACCTCTATTGCCTCAAGGTGCTTCAAGGCTTCTCGGCGGTAGGCGTTTTTCCGCCACCGACGATAGGCGAGCGCGCACCACAATAAGATCGCAGAGAGCAGGAGCAGCGCGACAATCAGCCAGCCCCAGGTTTGAGGCATCCAGGAAACCGGCGCGGGAACCGCGATGTCCTTCAGCGAACGAAGCGCCATTTCGGTGATGGGGTCGAGTTTGGGTTCGGAGTCCATCAGCGCCTCCGCTGGCGCCAGGCGGATTGCTCAAGCAGGCTTCTGAGCTGTGGAGCGACCTCTTCTGCGGTGGAAATCGGAAGCATTGGAAGGCCAAGTTGCCGTTGCCATTCCCGCAGTTCGCGACCGCGATCACGGGCAAAGGTATCTATGGACTGGCGCACGCCGGCTTGCCTGAACGAGAGTTCGGCCTGCAGCGCACCGCCGCTCACCACGATATCCCCGGTTGTCGGCAATTCCAGCATGAACGGATCGTAGATCAGCAGGCAGATGACATCGTTGCGGCTGGAAAGCTCGAGAAGGAGCTGCCGCGTTGTGTCCCCATGGCCATCATAGTCACTCACCACGACGAGGAGAAAATCGTGATGTGCGACGCCCGCGACCTGCCGGAGAACGTTGTCCAATGCCTCGGGTGATGGTGCGCCCGCATAGGTGGACTTCAACATCCCGTTCTTTTCGGCGATCCTGTCCGCCAGCGCAATCACGGCATTCCGGCTGCGGTGCGGCTTGATCTCGCTGATGTCTTCATCATTAAACACGAAGCCGCCGACGCGGTCACCGGACCCCAGTATGCGCCAGGCCGCGAGCATCGCCGCTTGCGCGGCTGCTACCGATTTCATCGCGAAGCGGCTGCCAAAGAACATGTTGATGCGCTGGTCCACGACAACAATTGCAGGACGCTCCTTTTCCTCGCCGTAGACCCTGACGACGGGCTTCCTCGTTCGGGCGGTGACGCGCCAATCGATCGCGCGGACGTCGTCACCGGGGAGGTACTCTCGCAGCTCTTCGAAAATCAAACCCCGGCCACGCACCGAGGACTGCATGCGCCCCGCAAGCTGCTGATGGCTACGCGCACGCTGCATGAAAGCCAGGTCGCGCGCGCGTCCCTCCAGGGCAACAAGTTCCTGGGTCGTGACATGTATGCCGTTCCCGATGCTCGGTGCCGGGGCCTTCATGAAATCCTTCATGAAACTGCCACCAATTCAGTGATGCGGTTGATCACCTCATCCGCGCTCGTATTAGAGGCATGCGCCTCATAGGACAGAATAAGGCGATGGCGCAGGACGTCGTTGACGACCGCCTTGACGTCGTCGGGCGTCACATAGTCGCGCCCCTTGAGCCAGGCATGCGATCGTGAAACCTTGTCGAGGCTGATGACGCCGCGCGGGCTCGCCCCGACATGCAATAGTTTGGCGAGATCCTTGTCGTAGCGATCCGGGTACCTCGTGGCTATCACCAGAGCGACGATGTATTTCTCCACCGGCTCTGACACCGCAGTGGCACCGATTTCCTTCCGCGCGTCGAATATCGCCTGGGGATTGAGTCTCGGGGCATCGGCGTGCTTGTCTTTGTTCTGCCCTGCATTCTCCTCGTCGCGATTGAGGCGCATGATTGCGACCTCGGACGTCTCGTCGGGGTAGCCGACTTCGACATGCATCAGGAAGCGGTCAAGCTGAGCTTCCGGCAAGGGATAGGTGCCTTCCTGCTCGATAGGGTTCTGCGTCGCCATCACCATGAAAAGGTCGGGCAGCGGATAGCTTGTGCCGCCGACGGTTACCTGCCGCTCCTCCATCGCTTCCAAAAGCGCGGATTGGACCTTGGCTGGCGCGCGGTTTATCTCGTCGGCGAGGATAAGGTTTGCGAAGATCGGTCCCTGCTGAAACTTGAACTCGCCCTTTCCACCTTCGGAAAAATACACCTCCGAACCAGTAATGTCGGCGGGAAGCAGATCCGGCGTGAACTGCACACGTGACAGCTCTGAATCGAGGTTCTTCGCCAGGCTCTTGATTGCTCGCGTCTTGGCAAGTCCCGGAAGACCTTCGACAAGCAGGTGCCCGTTTGCAAGGAGACCAATGATCAGCCGCTCGACCATTGTGTTTTGACCAATGATGGATTGGCTGACCCGTTTGCCAAGCTCGAAAATATCGTCACGCGCCGTCATTCAGACTTCCTCCGATATCCGGCGGCAAGGGAGCTAACCTCAGCCCATCACCGCCCGTATCGAGTTTGCCTTCAATTCCTCGCGACTGAAGTACGCAACGGTAAATTCACCGGAACCGGGCGTAACATTCCAACCTTTATGCAGGTGGATAGCCATTGGCTCCGCCTGTCTGCAACGTAGATCGGTTGCGGCGCAAATCTCCGGCTGTCAGGGGGCGCTTGCCCATGCCTGACGAAGGTTGCACGGGCCGAGATCGACATTGTCCGACTAGTCGTCGACCCGCCGCGCACACTCGCTTTGGACAATTGAGTAATAGAGACGAAGCGATGGAAAGGCCGCGGTGAGCGTCTCAAACCTCTCATCGAGGGGAAGCAACGTTCGATTGTACTTAGCGGCCAGGAAAGTTTTATGCAGCTCCACCTGCTCCGCGCTTGCGTCCTCAACAATCGTATACACAGGCGACGGCGTCGTTCGTCCCTTCACGACGATTTGGTCGAGCTCCATGACGTTATAAAACCCGCCTACGAGACGTGCAGTTTCCTCCCCAAGCAAGATAGCTACGCCGTAGTTTTTTGACGCCCCTTCCAGGCGCGAAGCAAGATTGACTGAATCCCCAAGGCAGGAATAGTCGAAGCGCCGGCTCGAGCCCATGTTGCCGACGACACATTCGCCTGTATTGATCCCAACGCCCATCTTGAGAACATGCTGTGGTGAACCGCTTGCACGCGCTTCTATCTCGAGTTCCTTGTTGAGCTTCCCGATGGCCGTCTGCATTGCAATCGATGCCTGAACAGCGTGGAGCGCGTGCTCGGGGTCATCGAGGGGAGCGTTCCAGAATGCCATGATGCAGTCGCCCATGTACTTATCGATTGTCCCTCCGTGATCCATGACGATATCGGAGAGCGGCGTCAGCAGGCGGTTGATCAGGCCGGTTAGCTTTTCCGGATCATCCTTCATCGTCTCGGCGATTGTCGTAAAGCCACGGACGTCGGAAAATAGCACCGACAACGTTCGTCTCTCGCCGCCGAGTTTCAGCTGCGAAGGGTCATCCGATAGCCTTTTGACAAGATCGGGTGAAATGTATTGAGAAAATGCGCGGGTAATGCGTTGCTTGTTTCGGCGCTCTTCCGCAAAGTCGAAAGCGGCCTGGCCGAAGGCGACCGAGGCAAATGCAACGGTCGGCCCAAGCGGTGATACGAAGAAATGGCCGAAACGCAGGCCCGTGTAGGACAGCAGTGCGAATAAGCAGATGGCGACAACAGTTGCCAGGAGGGTGAGCCAGCCAGTCGATTTCCAGACGGCTGCAGCAGCGAATGCGGCTGCGAGCAGAACAAATCCAATAAAAGGCACCATGCTCGTGCGATTGATCGACAGCCGTTGCCGAAGATTGTCATAGATCGTTGCCTGGATCTCTACGCCGGCCGTGAGCTTCCCCGTATGCATCGTATATGGGGTGGCAAAGGCGTCAGCACCTCCCTTGTCGATCTCCGGGGCGTTCTGGAGACTAAGACCCACCAGGACAACGCGGTTATTGAACGTTCCTTCGGGCAGAAACGTCTTCGGGTCGAGGGCCTGATAATATGAGACCGTCTGATAGCTCCGTGCTGGGCCAAAGGACTGGATCATCGCGTCCTGCGGGACCGGCACGCCATCGTGGCCAGCGGCTCGCAAAAGCGTGGCGGCAAAGCCGTCTTCGTAGATCGGGATGGTCCGGAAGACACCGTCCCCACCAAGTTCGATTGAGGCAATGCCCGTGCGAGCACCGGCCGCGGTGAGTTGAGGCAAAGGTGTAGCCCGCACGAGTTGGTCGGCTTGCGGCGTTTCGATCAAGGTTTCGTCGCCTGCAAGCACGATGTCAGGGCCGACCGCGGCGGCAATTGCAGTATCGTTCTCCGGTGTCGAGGGCTCTGCCATGATGATATCGAGGCCGACTGCCTTTGCGCCGGCTTCTCGCAATTGCCGGATCAACTGAGCATGCAAGCTGCGCGGCCACGGCCATTGTGCGTTTATTGCCGCAAGTGAAGGCTCGTCGATGGCAACGATCACCGGCCCCTCCCCCGGCGGCGCCAGGCCATCGATCGTCGACAGATAGTCGAAGGATTTGAGCTCCAGTAGCGGCCAAGCCGGCAGGCGCGAGAGTAGCGAGATCCCGATCAATGTCAGGAGAATAAGGACGAGCAGCCGGAGGCTGCGGTTGCTGAACAGCCAACCAGCAGATCCTGAAGCCGGACCAAGGGTCGGTGTCTTGTTCATCAGAAACGAACTTTGAATGTGCCCTTCACGGCACGTCCCCAACCAGGAACACCCGGCGTTATTTCAAATGTCTCATCGAGGAGGTTGAACGCAGCCACTTCAAGAGCAAAGCGCTTGTCGAACGGCTCCCATATCAAATTGGCATCAAGCGTCCAGAAGTCATCAAGCTCTGTCCCGATGTCGTCTCCGTCCCGTTTGCCGATATAATTCGCAGCGATCGTCGCTTTCACCTTCGCTTCGTTAACCCAGGTTAGAGCGACCTGACCCGAGTTGCGTGGAACGAACGGAAGCGCACCGCCAAAGTTGACGCTTGCTTCATCCTTGTTCTCCGAGTCCATACGAGCATAGGTCGCGGAAAGGCCAAACCCGTTCCCCAACGCAAAATTTGCCGTGACGCTTGCGCGGTCGAGGCTTGCTCGTTCCAAATTCAAACTATCCAAGGCGGGGAGCGCCGTCAGCGGCAGCCCGATCGTCATGTCGTGCAGTTCCTGGTGCTGATAGCCCATGGACGTGAAGAATCTGTCCGTCCACTGGGAATCCCATTGTAGTTGAGCAGTGTCGACATAGCCATCGACTCCAACTGCAATCTGATTGGGCTGCAGCCCGACAATACCGATCGGGGCAAGTGTCGGAACGCCTATCTCAACGCTCTGACGCATGAATGCGGCGCGCAACCATTGATCTTCGACCGGCGCCCAGGCCACGCCCAATCGCGGCTCCAGCCGGCTGACATCCGTACCGTCTCCATCCAGCCACGTCGCATGGAGCGCATACTCAGCCTTCAGGTCCGGGGTGATCTCGTGCAGCAAGTCTACGTAGGCGCGCGTCAGGTTTGTTCGATTGGATGCTTCTTCAGGGTCGATCGTCACATCCGGGACAAAGAGGGGGAACAGCTCGAAGAACTCGGCAAAGCCGCTGGCACGCGTGTCGATCCATCCTCCCTCAAGTCCGTAGCGCCAGGTCAAGCCGTTGTCAGTGCCAAGGCTGTGACTGATGGCTGCGACATAGCTTTTGGACGATAGGCTTTCATTTGTGTGCCCGAAGGGAACGAGGTCCGGCGGCGGCCCTCCGAGGAAAGGCACAGCAGACTGATCGAACACGAAGTCATTCGTACTCTGCGACTTAACTTCAGAATAAAGCAGTGCCGCATTAACGATATTTCGGTAGCCGAATGTGTGGCTCCAGCCTACGCCACTGTTGAGATTATCGAGACTGTTGCGTTCGTTGCGATAGAAGGGCAGTTCGGGCGGAGCGAGGTCAAATCCGAGAAGAGGAAAGAAGAGTTCGTCATTGAACCGGGCCGAAGGCGATGGATCAAGCGTCAGCGAATTCAGGTCGAAGTCGCTTCGGCTTTGATTGATGAAGGCAACCAGCCGATCCTCAGGGGTTAGAGTGGCCGTGATATAGCCGTTGGCGCTCAGCAGCTTGTTCTCGGTAGAGAAGTTTCCGAAGTTGGCATAATCTCCTTCGGCTGGAATTTCCTCCCACTCGAAATTGCCGAAAAAGCTGATCGGGATCGTCTCGTTGGCAAAGCCCTGAATCTCGGCTTCACCGACACGCCCGGTGTGGCCGCCAACGTTGTTTATGCCGCCACCGATAGAACCTTCGATAAATGGCGTGCGAAGGAGCGTGGCCGATCTCGACCGACCTGACAACATGTGCGGATCGAGCAGCAGTCCCTGGAACAGGGAGGAAAAGCTCGTTGCGTTGGCGGTGTTTTCAATCACGCTGTCGCCAAAGGTAATGGCGTTCTTGAACGGGTTGATACTTCCCTTGAGGGCCTGGTCAGTAAAACCGCTACCTTCAAACGGATCAAAGACCGCGTCGCCGTAATATCGGCCCCAGGCGTCGAGGCCCTGCAAGCGAAACGCGTTGTTGAGCGTGGATCCGGCGTCCTGGTTGGCTCCAAGCGCGCTGAAATCCCCGCCGCGGGCACGCGCGCGCCTCAGAAACTCCTGAGCGTTTGCTATCGCGCCGTCGGCATCGTAGTCGTCAATAGCAACGGCGGTTCGAAATGCTGCAATAACGGGATCATTCTTGTCCAGTCGGTCGGCATTCTCGAGCGCCTGATTTGAAGGATCCCTGTCGCCACGCTCATAGTGGCCTGCGGCCAGCATGAGCTGCGCTTGCGAGTAGCTCGGATTGGCGGTGGATGCCGCGAGCAGGTCTTCGATCGCCTTTTCTCGTTCACCCGTCTGGAGATAGTAGCGTCCACGCGCAAGCAGTGCGACGTCGAAGGCTGGATCGGCGGCCAGTGCCAGGTCGATCTCTCGCTTGGCTTCCTTCATGCGCGATTGGTCGAGATAAAGGATCGCAAGATTGGCGTGGCTGATCGGATCGTCGGGATCGAGTTCGATCGCCTTTTTAAAGGCCACCTCCGCCTCACGGCTGGCACCGCGAGCATCCTGCAGCAGGCCGAGATCATTCCATGCCATCGCGGAGCCTGGCGCAATCTCGATCGCTTTGTTCAGGTCTGCAAGCGCTGCATCGAGATTTCCCTCGAAGTCGGCGCGCATACGAGCGCGGGCTTGCAAGCCATCAGGATCCATGGGGTCGATCGAAAGTGACCGTTCGATCGCCTCCCGCATCTGGGCGCGGTCATTGATCAGAAGGGCAAGCTGTGCGCGCAGTGCCGGCAGCCGCGAATCCGTCGGATAACGCGCTTCTGCTTCCTTCATCGTCCTGATGGCCGCGGGAATATCTTCGAGGAAGCCGGCCGTATAGGCCTTCATAACCGCAGCATAGGGACCTGTGATCGATGCGGGGGGCGTCTCCACATGATCGGGGTCGCGTAGGGAGCGGGAATAGTAGCCACCGTAGGCGGCAATGCTCCGGCGCTGTGGATCGAGTGCAGGCTCGGCCCGTGAGAACAGTCGTGCTGCATCGTCGTAGCGTTTTTCGGCGCCGGCGATCAGGGCTTCGATCAAATCTGCACGGGCGCTTTGGGTAACCGACAACTTGAGCGCCCGAGCTCTCGCCAACGACCCGAGTGCCTCCCGGCGACCATCAAATGACAACTGTACTTCGGCGAGCGTCAACCAGTCTTCCGCGGTTCTTGCTTCCGGTGCCCTGGCTTCGATGCGGCTGCGCTCGGACCTCATTTTCTGCATCGGCAGGGGCGAGGCAGGCATGAAGGTAAAACCACCGCGCAGCGTTAGATAGAACAGCATCTGCTCGCGATCGTCTGGTGTCACAATGACCAGCTTGCGCGGTGCCTGTCCGATCGTCGCAACTGCCGCTTCGCCCTGTGCGACTTCGACGCTACCGTGCTCGTTTTTAAGCTCTACCCGGCCCTCGAGCACGATCAGTGAGGTCTGGTCGCCCTTGACCGTCATTGTCCAGTCGGTGCCACGAATGGCAGCGGCTGCGGCCGGCGTCTCGACCGTCAGGCCCTGGCCACCGCGCTGAGCGCGTGCCCAGATCGTACCAGATTGCAAATTGAGAATCGTGTCACCGTCGGCAGCCATCTGCTTGACCTGTAGCGCAGAATTGCGGCCCAGGCGCACCTGCGTGTGATCGGCAAACAGGATCGCCAATTGACCATTGGCATTGGTGCGCAGCACGTCGCCGCCGAGCAAGTCTTGATGAAGAGCGACGTTCTGCCAATCGGAGAGATCGACGAAACGAACCTCTTCTCCCGTCTTGCGGTCAATCACCGAGCCAGCAGCTCGCGCGGTTCGCTGGATAGGCTCCGCCGCGGCGGGATGCGTCAAATATAACGCAATCACCGCGATCGCTGTGCCCCCGCACGCGTATCTCGTAAATCTACCCCACATATTGGAAGGATTTGTCTGCCTATAGTTGAAAAGTCAAGCGGGAGAACCACAGGGATTTGCTTTGTTCCAGGAGTGTAATATTAGAGAAACACTTCAGCATGGGGATGCAATGTGAGTGACGTCGAGAACACCACGGACTTTTTGAGTAGTCCTCCAACAAATGCAGATATTAGCTCCGAGTACTTCGATCATATCAAGAAGATAAACGATATATTCTACGATCAAATCAAGATTTCAGACCAAAAAGCTGCGTATATTTTTACATTCATGCTCGCGTTTCTTGTTACATCGAGCGAGGGACGTGAGGTTTTTGCCTGGAGCCGCTACACTCACGGGACGCCGGTAGGCATTCTTTTCTCCGGCGCGCTTGCTCTGGCTTCAATCTTCTCGATTCTTTCTGCGATTCTCGTCGTCCTGCCCCGGCACTTGAATTCGTCAACATCCCTGTTCTGGGGCACCTGGCACAAGCACCGAGGACACTTTTGTGAAGCCGCGGGCAAGCGCGACGCCGGCTATCTGTTTGAACAATACCTCGAAAACGCCGACATTCTTTCGACCATCGCGCGTGGGAAATACCGGTGCGTCGTCTGCGCATTCCGGGGGCTGATGGTGACCGTCGTCGCTTACATTCTCTTGCTTGCAGCGACGTAAGAGGTTCGGTCTTTTGGCATCCCTCTCATGGCACGGCCGCCGCCTTGGCCATGTCGTAGTACGGAGTTCTCAGGTTTCACGGCTTTTTGGGCGCCCCCATACACGGAACCTTATGCCGATGCCTCAACCCCGCCGATGGCGAGTGCCGTGTTCAGGGCGAGACGGTCATAGAATGCAGTTATCTGAAGCATCGATGTTTCCTTGAGTTCCAGAGTGTTGATGGGCGGCCTTTTCAGGCCGCCTTGTTATGACCGATCGCCTGGATCTTTTCCCAGACCCGTCCGAATTGGGGAACGTCGAGGTCGAAGAAGGTTTCGAACGTGTCCGCGAGATGGTCCGCGCTTGTGATGCGCAGCTCGCGAACGCTGTTCGGCGTGACGCTGCGCAAGCGATCGTTCTGCAGGGCGACATAGCCGTCCGTGGTATGACGCAGAACGGCAAGCGCATTTGTGAACGGCGACCCCGGGTCCTGCATCAACCAGGCATGCGTGGCTGCCATGGCCGCCTCGTCGCTGTGGTCCGCCCGGAAATCGAAGCTGGACGCTATACCCCGCATGTGATTGTTGAAGCGCAACCAACCGTCATCTGTCGGCATGATCGAAAAATCGAAACCGCGCTGGCTGATGGGTCCGACGGCAAGCGGGACGGGATCGATGATGGCGTCGGCCACGCCCACTTCGGCGAGATAAGGTCGATGAAGATCGACCCGTAGCGTCAGGTGATTGCCGATCGCGATGTCCCCCAGCTTTTCACGGTCGACGCCGCCGCAAAGGCGGGTCACTCGAAAGCCGAGTGCATCGAGAGCCGCACCGAAGAGGCCATTCATCTCGTAGCACCAACCACCGCGCCTTCCTTCCACCATCTTGGCGAAAGCCGATCTTGGTGTGATCGAGGACGGCCACTCCATGAAGGCATCCAGCGCTTCCCATGTGAATGTCATGAGGTGGGCGCGATGCAGTCTCGATAGGCCCTGAAGGTCGAGAGAAATAGGCCGGGAGACCCCGATCTTAGCAAGATAGGCATCCAGCTGATCGGCTGTCAGCGTCATTTCGTTTTCGTTTGAAGGCGCGCGTGTCATCCTTCGGTCTCCTTTCGATGGACCGTTATTGAATTCTCGATGCTGTATTTCAGGGTGGCTTGTCGCCGGATCAGGCGACCTTGCGGCCTTCGACGGGCAGGAAGGTCAGGCCGAAATCCATCGCGACAGAGGCGATTTGCTCGGGCGTTTCGGGCTTGCAAAGCTCGATGATCGGAAAGAAATTCTCGAACCCGCCGGGCGTCACAACGACCATGATATGGCCTTCGCTTTCGCCGACATTCCGGAAGCGGTGCGGAACGCCGCGTGGCAGCGCGATGCAGCCGCCTTCCGTTAGTTCGACATAGTCACCGGCACACCAGAAACCGAAGCGGCCAGACAGGACACGGAAGAACTCATCCTCGCGCTCGTGCATATGAAGCGGCGGACCTTCCCCGGGCGGCACGGTGGCCTCAAACATACCGAACGAACCGCCGGTGTTGGCCGCCATCATGCGTATGACATGCTTGCCGAACGCCATTGCGGGCGTTCCATGGTTCGGCGGCGATACCGCCGCATGCGTAAACTTCTCCATCATTCACTCCAGGCTTCAGCCGTTTCGGTTGCGACGATTTCGTGCACGGACGGGTTCGGATGCCGTGCCGGTTCGATATGGCGGCATGATCTCGGCGTTTGCAGCTTCGGTGGCATAGATCCGCAAACGACGGGGCAGATGGTTATCCAGACGGTCCAATCCGTGCGGCGTTTCTATAGCGCGCCGGAAAACCGCGCGTTCCTAAAAGAATGTGCAAACCGTGCCGAATATCCTAAAAGGATGCTAAAGAGGGTTAGGACACGCAGTGGGGGCGGCGGTGCAGGTCGACGACAAGCTTCTCGATTTCTTCAAGCGACCACTTATGTGCATCATAGCCGCCGCCGACGAAACGGGGCACCCATCGGCTGGACGCGGAGTCGGCTTCCACATTTTCGACGACCGGGAGACGATCGACGTCATCTTCTCGTCCTGGCAATGGCCTCGGCTCGAAACCTCCGTCCGGCAGACGGGCCGGATTGCCGCCACCTTCGTCAGTCCATCTGACTATGTAAGCTTTCAGCTCAAGGGGGCCGCCTCGATGCGGGACACGGAGGCACATGATATCGATTGTGCCGACCGCTTCATCGCGGCAGCCACGGGCGAGCTTGAAGCCCTTGGAGTGCCCGGGCGCATCATTACGCCGTGGCTTACTGCTCGCGAGGCCAAGGTCGTTCGGCTTTCCGTGAGTGAAATATATATCCAGACGCCCGGCCCGCTTGCCGGCATGCTGGCTTTCGCGAGGCCCAGATGAGCTTGCGTCTCAGCGACCTGTCAGCCTGCTTCGAAGGCGTCATTCCCTCCATCATCGCCACTGCCGCGGCCGACGGAACGCCAAACATCTCCTATCTTTCTCATGTGGTGCGGGTCGATGAAGACCACGTTGCCCTCTCCAATCAGTTCTTTGCCAAGACGGCGGCGAATGTGCGCGCCAACCCTCAGGTCGCGCTGATCCTTGTCGATGGCTTCACGGGCGACCAGTTCCTGCTCGACATCGGATTCGTGCGCTCCGTCGATGCCGGCCAGCTGTTCGACAAGATAGCGCTCCAGCTCAAGGCGAGCAGCGCGCAGGTCGGCATGTCGGAGGTAATGCGGCTGCGGAGCGCGGATATCTTCCGTGTGCGCCGCATCGAGAAGGTCCCCTCCCCGGTGGAAACCGCGCGTAGCCCGACAGGCCGTGATCCCGTCAGCCTTCCCGCTCTATCGGACGCAATACGGGCCATCGAACGGCAGGGAGAAACGGACGAGATCATCGATAGCCTCCTCGCCGGCATTCAGCGCGTTCTTGGATATCGAAATGCGGTCGTGCTCATCCAAGATAGCCATCGCGGCTGCCTGGTCACGACCGGCAGCCTCGGCTACGACCGTTCGGGACTGGGATCCGAAATCGCCGGGAGCGAGGGGATGATCGGCGCGGCGGCAACGAGCGGACAAACGATCAAGGTCAGCGACATGAGCCGCGTGCGCCGGCTCGGGGAAGCGATCGGTATGGAGGCAGAGGCATCGGAAAACGCCACGCGTATCGTCGCCTTTCCGCAATTGCCCATGGTAATGAGCCAGATCGCCGTACCCATGTCAGCTCGAGGCACCGTGACCGGAGTACTTTTCGTCGAAAGCACGGAACGGCTGGCCTTCCGCGAGGAAGATGAGGCCGCGCTTGAAATTCTGGCAGGACAGGCCGCCAGCGCCTTGAGGGCGAGCGAACGGGAGGCGGCGTCGGCCGAGCCGACGCAGGGTGCACCCGCGCTCGCGTCCGAACCTGCGGCCAGCGGCCGGGATATCCGCGTTGTCCATCATCGCGTGGACGACAGCGTGTTCGTCGACGGTACCTATATCGTGAAGGGCATTGCCGGTACGCTGCTTCGTCTGATGCTCGAATGGCACCTGAGCGACGGCCGCAACGAGTTCACCAACAGGGAGATGCGGCTGGCCGTTGGCGGCCGGATGCCGGAGATCAAGGACAATCTCGAGACCCGGCTGTTGCTGCTGCGCCGGCGGCTCGAAGAGAAGCAGGCCCCAATCCGGATTGTCAGGGTCGGAAGGGGCCGCGTTCGTCTGGAAGCGGAAGGAGCACTCAGGTTCGACGGCGCTTGAAAGACGCTGCCGACAACGAGGCGCCGCGCTATCGGGCAAATTTGCGGGCAGCCGCCACGCAGGCAATTACCGCTGCGGTTACCGCAAACATCGTCCAGGTCACCGTTTCATGCAGCAGCGTTGCGGCAAGCGTCAGGCCGAGGAAGGGCTGAAGCAATTGCAGTTGACCTACGCTCGCGATTCCGCCTTGTGCCAGGCCCCGATACCAGAAAACAAAGCCGATCAGCATGCTGAATAAAGAGACATAGACGAGGCCCGCCAACGCAGGGGCATTGATGCCCGAGAAGCTTGTTGGCATGAACCAGATCGACGCAAGGATCATCAGCGGCAGCGACAGAACGAGCGCCCAGGAAATGACCTGCCATCCCCCGAGTTTCCGCGAGAGCTTCGCCCCTTCGGCGTAACCAAGCCCGCAGACGACGATCGCCGCCATCATCAAGGCGTCTCCGAGGGGCGCAGCACTCAGTCCCTGCGCCACGGCGAAACTGCAGACCAGCGCACTTCCCATCACTGCAAAGAGCCAGAATGCCAACTTCGGACGTTCCCCGCCGCGGATCACGCCAAAGATGGCGGTGGCAAGTGGCAGGAGCCCGATAAAGACCACCGAATGTGCCGAGGTAACATGCTGCAGGGCAAGCGCAGTCAACAATGGAAAGCCGACCACCACGCCTGCGGCAACCACCACCAGCGATATCAGATCGTCTCTTGCCGGACGCTTCTCCTTGAACAGCAGCAAAAGCAAAAGCGCCAGTGCTCCTGCAATTCCCGCTCGCGCCACTGTCAGAAACACCGGATCAAACTGCATGACCGCCACACGCGTGGCGGGTAGCGAGCCGCTGAAAATCACTACGCCAATAAGGCCGTTAAGCCACCCAGATGCGGTGCGGTCCATGTACACTGCCTTTCTCACATGCCGTTCTTATCGGCCCAAAGCCATGGCAGCGCCAGCGACAATCTGGTACAGTTCAGGAAAACTGTTATGCCTGAGGTAGCAGTACAGATGGATTTAAATACGGAACTCAACACCAGCCGGGTGGCGACGGTCATGGCCACGATCCGGCAACGGATCGCCGGCCGCAACCTGACGCCAGGCGCGAAATTGCCATCCGTTCGGGCAATGGCCAAAACATCCGGCGTGTCCACGTCGACCGTCGTCGACGCCTATGAGCGCCTGGTTGCCGAAGGCGTGATCCTGTCTCGACCGGGTTCCGGTTTCTACGTCGCAAACCAGGCCGCTCCATTTTCCCTCTCCGACATCGGCCCCAAGCTGGACCGAGCCGTCGATCCGTTCTGGGTTTCCCGGCAGTCGCTTGAAGCCGATGACGGGGATCTGAAGCCAGGCTGCGGCTGGCTCCCACCGTCCTGGCTTCCGGAAAACGGCATTCGACGGGCCTTGCGAACACTGTCGCGTGCCGACAACACGGCGTTCGCCGACTACGGCTCGCCCCTCGGATTACCGCCGTTACGCCAGCACATTGCGCGACGCATGGCGGAGCGAGGCGTGGAGGCCTCCCCGGATCAGATCATGCTGACGGAATCGGGCACACAGGCGATCGATCTCCTCTGCCGTTTCCTTCTCGAGCCTGATGACGTCGTGCTGGTGGATGATCCCTGCTACTTCAATTTCCAGGCGCTGCTGCGGGCCCATCGTGCCAGGATCGTCAGCGTTCCCTATACACCCTCAGGTCCGAACATCGAACTGTTCAGCCAGGTTGTTGCTGAACATCGACCACGCCTCTACATCACCAACTCGGCAATCCACAACCCGACAGGCGCGACGCTTTCTCCTGTTGCGGCCCACAAGGTCTTGAAGATCGCTGATCAATTCGAGCTCACCATCGTCGAGGACGATATTTTCGCCGATTTCGAGCACACGCCGGCGCCCCGTCTTGCGGCGTTTGATGGCCTGGACAGGGTCATCCATATCGGAAGCTTCTCCAAAACCCTGTCGGCCTCGGCCCGCTGCGGTTTCATCGCCGCAAAGCCGGAATGGGTCGACGCACTGATCGACCTCAAGATCGCCACCACATTCGGCGGCGGGCGGCTTTCGTCCGAACTTGTTTATAAGGTCCTCAGCGATGGCAGCTACCGCAAGCATGTCGAGGCTCTGCGCAGCCGGCTCTCGGAGGCGATGTTTAACGTCTCGGCGAAGCTGAAGAACCTCGGCATCGTTCCCTGGCTGGAACCCTCGGCAGGCATGTTTCTTTGGTGCCGGTTGCCCGGAGACGTCAACGCTGCCGATGTTGCACGCGCTGCCCTGGAACGGAAAATTGTCTTCGCCCCAGGAAACGCGTTCAGCCTTTCACAGTCAGCCCAGAACTTTATGCGCTTCAATGTTTCCCAGACGTTGGATGCCCGCGTCTTCGATGTGCTGCGCGACACTTTGAGGGGCTGAGCGGGCGGCAGCCGGCTCGCGATCAGCGCTCGAACATGTCCTGCCATTGCCGCTCGCCGATCATGCAGTCGGTCGCGGGTTGGCCGGCGATCCGCTGTGTCGCCGGCGGTGGAGGAAGACCACTGACCTCAAGAACAAGTTTCCGCCGCACCGCGACGGCGAAATCCTCGATCTTGTAGACCGGCAAGACGAAAGAACCGGGGCCGCCGATCACGCAATCCGCATAATACCTGTCGAGACCGGCTGGAGCCCCGGACGGGCGCAGCATGAGCGCAAGTCCATTGATGACCATGCCCGTCTCCACTGCCTTGTCGCGCGTTGGCGCAACCGGACTGCCGGAATTGTTCGTACCGTCTCCCGAGACGTCGATCACCTGTCGCATACCGGTGTAGGGGCTGGAGACGATCATCGCAGCCCCTTGCGCAATCGCGGTGGAGATCGACGTGCGGCGCTGCGTAGCGATCGGCCGCTGCTCGAGCTTGTTGGCAAAGGCGATCGCGTCCTGCTCCGTCGCGATCACATGCCAATCGATGACGGAATCCGGCACCACATAGCCCGCCCATTCGAAGTAACTGATCGCAATGCGGCCTGTGAGGCCCCCGGTCACCGCGTCGATGAATTCTCTGTGCTTGAGCGCCTCGACATAGCCTTCGCGCTGGATGCGAGCCTCTTCCTGATCCATGGATCGAGAGGTATCGACAGCAAGGACGAGTTTCACGTCAACCTCGCCTCCCCCGGGTTCCGCCACAACGGGGGTTGCACCGGAGAGGCTGATCAGCATCGCGAGCGTCGCAAACATGGCACTCCAATCCCTTTATCCAAGCAGTCAAAAATGTAGCACAGCTTGATATGCAGGCGACGTTGCCTTGCATCCGCTGGGTCAAATTTCAGTGATGGGTCGGCGCAATGCCGGCGTCTCTGAACGTGCTCGCTACAGTAGCTTGGGCGCCCCTTGATTTAAGTTGCGCGCAATCTCATCTGAATAGACACTATTTCAACCTGTCGAACCGACAGCCCCTCGCCTTTGCAGCCGCTGCCGTTCCTCAAAGCGACGCTTGCGCGTCGGAGGAGTTTTCATGGGATTCCTGGATCGTGACATCCAACCGTCTCAGGACGCTAGCCTGTTGGATGCCTATTCTCATTCTGTATCGAACGCGGTCGACCTCGTCGGCCCCGCCGTCAGTCGCATTGAAAGGGTGGGCGGCCGCACCGGGCACGGTTCCGGCTTCGCGATCTCTCCCGATGGTCTTGTCGTGACGAACAACCATGTCGTCGACGATGCAAAGACCGTTCGCATCAAAACGCCAGATGGCGCTGTGATCGAGGGCAAGGTGCTGGGCCGGGATCCGGACAGCGACCTCGCTCTCATTCGAGCGAACGACTGGCCGGGCGCCTGGGCCAAGCTTGGGGACTCTAAGAGCTTGAAGCGCGGCCACATCGCAATCGCAATTGGCAATCCTCTCGGTTTCGAGTGGACGGTGACGGCTGGCATCGTATCCGCGCTCGGCCGATCGATGCGCGCCGCCAGCGGACGCTTGATGGATGATATCATCCAGACCGATGCGGCGCTCAATCCGGGAAATTCCGGAGGCCCGCTGGTGTCCTCGGCAGGCGAGGTCATTGGCGTCAACACGGCCGTGATCCAAGGTGCGCAAAGCATCGCCTTCTCCGTCGCGTCCAACACCGCCAAGCATGTTGTGTCGGAACTCTTGAGGTTCGGCCATGTGAGGCGCGCCTACATCGGCATCGCGGCGGATACCGTGGAACTGCAACGCCGCGTGGCCCTGGAAGCCGGGCTTGTCCAGACAACGGCAGTGCGACTGCGCCGGGTCGAAATTGACAGTCCCGCAGCGCGAGCCGGGCTTCGGGAAGGTGACTATCTGCTTGCGATCGATGGCCACCCGACCACGGGTATCGACGACGTGGTCAGGCTCATGGATGGCGACAGGATCGACATGGACGTCGAGGTGCTGATCTTTTCAGTCGCGGGGCGGATCGAACGCCACACGGTCCGTCCGACCCATCGACCGAAGTCGGCTTAGCCGTCAGGCCGTAGCCCTCGACCTCGCCCAATCTTACACGCGGTCTCAAGCAGTGAAGGAACGACCGAGCGCCCGCGATTGTTTCCTAGTTGAAAGGAGACGTCATGAGAGAAGAGTTACGCGAGATATCGTATTCACCGGCCATGTTGCAGAGACAGTATTGCCTCGACAAGGGAGAAGCGCGGCGGCTGCTGACCAGTTTCGGCAGCTCCCGGCATGAAATGGATAGGCTGCTTGCCGCGCGAGGCAGAACAACATTGCATCGAAGGCGCGAAATTCATACGCCTCTGTCAAGAGCTCCCTTTGGCATCGGATAGCCACCGATCGTGACATCGTAACAAATCACGGTCGGTCAGGAACCCGACGGCTCCCTCGAGGGAGCGGGAGTCGAAAGGTCATTCGTCAGCCTTGAGCTTGTGCTTTCCGCTAATGGCCCCCGCGCCGAAAGATAGCACCGCCACCATAATCTCGGCAGCCGCCAGCATTGCGATGACAGCGGGGCGCTTATCTTTTATGGCGGTGCCGCCGATCGGGCAGACGAGGCGATCAAGAAGCTCTGGCCTGCCCACTTCGCGTGATAACCAATTCCTGAAGGTCGCACGCTTCGTCTTCGAGCCGATCATCCCGACATAGGCGGCATCGTCCCGACGCAGTGCTTCCATGGCAATCAAAAAGTCGAGCGCGTGATCGTGGGTGAGGATGACAAACGCGCTTCCTGCCGGTGCATTGCGCACGATCGCCTCGGGCATTGCGGTCAGGCACGTTTCGACCCCCGAAGCACGCGAGGCGGCAAGCTCGTCTTCACGGGTATCGACCAGTATTGTGCGCAATGGCGCCAGTGACAGCGCAAGGGCCAATGCGTCGCCAACGTGACCGGCTCCAAAGACATAGACATGGGGCCGTTGGGCAATCTCGTCATCGGCCCGAGCAATCAACTCATCGGCCAGTTCGCTTGTGACCGCGGTGAAGGAAAGGCCAACGCGACCACCGCAGCATTGACCGATCTCAGGCCCGAGAGGAATGCTCATCGTCGCTACCGACTGGGACTGGCGGAGTGCCCGTCGTGCCTGGTCGATCGCCATATATTCCAGTTGGCCGCCGCCGATCGTTGAAAAGGAACGGCTCTTGGACACCAGCATCCAGGCATCGGTATCGCGCGGCGTCGAGCCTACCGCTCCCGTCACTTCGACGAGTATGCAATCCGGTTCTCCGCGCAAAAAGTCCCGCAAATCCTCGCGAGCGGCAGGCATACCGATCAACCTTTCCTTTCAAGAACACGCATGCGCTCGATGGCACACGTTCCGGCATCCGAAGCACCGATGCACGGAGGAACATGATAGTCCGCAATGCTCGCTGCCGCCATATCCCTGGCTGCCCTCCCCTGACGACGCCCCCTCGTACTCGGCACGGCAATGGTGCGCCGTTTAAATACCATCGTCAGCCGGTTATTTTCATGCGCCGAGTGACGGACTTTGAAAAGTTCAGGGCTCGATCCGGGAGACGTGACGCATCATCCGCGAGCTGCCCGTCCTGCCCGGCCGCGCCACTGCCCTCGCGCCGGAACGCGTCGGGGCTTTTCGACATCCATTTGCGGAAGGCTCGGAAGAAGGCGCTGGGCTCCGAATAGCCAAGCTGGGCGGCGATATCACCTGTTGTCTTCGACGTGTTGAGCAGCAGATCGACGGCAAGATCGCGGCGTATGTCATCCTTGATGCCGGCGTAACTCTGGCCTTCGTCACGCAAGCGGTGACGCAAGGTTGAGGGCGGTATCCGCATTTCAACAGCGAGATCCGAGAATGTCTTCCATGCGGCCGGAGGCACCTTGTCCAAGCGCCGCCTGACGCTGGAGGCGAGCCCCGCATCGTAGCGATAGCGCACGAGGATATTGGCCGGTGCGCCCCGCAGAAACTGCTTCAGCGCCTGTTCCGTGCGGGTGACCGGCAAATCCAGCATTGCGCTGTCGAAACCGAGGCGACTGGTTGGTTGTCCAAACCTGACGGGCGCTCCGAAGAAGAGCCGATAGTCAGCCCCCTGCGTCGGCTCGGCGCAACGGAAATCGACAAGCCGAATCGGAATGCGTCTGCCGACCAGCCAGCAGGTTATCCCATGGATAAGGATCCAGTAGGTGCGATAGGCGAAGGCCGACCGTGCTTCACAGGCATCCGTTAGTTCGATCTGGGCAAGCCCGTCTCTGACAACAAGCTTGCCACGCGGATCGTCCAGCACCACGTCGAGGAAACGCAGTGCCCGTCGCAGCGCATGGCCGAGCGTCGGCGCGTGCAGGACACAATGGCAAAGCAGCGTAAAGCTGCCGCTGCGCATCGGACGCCCGCCCATCCCGAAAAACTCGTCATCGAGCTCCTTGGCAATCGCAAGCCAGAGAGCGCCATAGCTCTCGGCGGATACGGGCTCATCGATAACCTCGGGCAGCCCCAGCGACAATAGAATTGGCGCTGTCGGCCGCCCTGTTCGGCGCAAGCTGTCAAGCGCCTCCTCGACGAAGCCACGCGCGATCATGCGTCTCTCAATGTCAGCCACCAGCTCCTCCACCTATGGCAAAACTGTCCGAAACAATGCAGCATTTTTGTCATCGCTTGCAATATGGCGACGGAATAGAATCCGTCAGCTTGGGCTGGGCCGGGGAGGTGTCACAGTCCGGGCAGACGATCGCAAGGTGATGGGAGCAAACCGATGCTGATCCGTGAAGGAAGCTTTATCGTTACCGGTGGAGGTTCTGGCCTGGGCGCTGCCACGGCGCGCATGCTGGCTGAGAACGGCGCGCGCGTCATCATCGCCGACCTCAACGAGACTGCCGGCGAAGCGATCGCCGCGGAACTCGGGGTGAACGCAAGATACATCAGGGCCGATGTGACAAGCGCCGGGGATGGTGCAGCTGTCGTAGCCGCCGCGATGGAGGCCTTTGGCGGCCTGAGCGGGCTGGTGAACTGCGCCGGCGTGGCGCCGGGCGAGAAGATCATCGGTCGCAACGGCCCCCACGACCTCGACAGCTTCGTGCGCACGATCACCATCAACCTCGTTGGCACGTTCAATATGATCCGATTGGCGGCATCTGCCATGCAGCAGCAGGACCCGGACGCTGAGGGGGAGCGCGGCGTCATCGTCAACACCGCATCGATCGCGGCCTTCGATGGACAGGTTGGACAGGCCGCATACGCTGCGTCCAAGGGTGGCATTGCCTCGATGACGCTTCCGATTGCACGCGAGCTTGCCCGCCATGGAATTCGGGTCGTGTCGATCGCCCCGGGCATCTTCGAGACGCCGATGATGGCCGGCATGCCACATGAGGTGCAGGAAGCGCTCGGCAAGAGCGTGCCCTTCCCGCCGCGCCTCGGAAGGCCTGCGGAATTTGCGGCGCTGGTGCGCCATATATGTGAAAACAGCATGCTGAACGGCGAGGTCATTCGCCTCGACGGCGCATTGCGCATGAGCGCGCGCTAGCGCGTTTTGACCCGGAGACTTGAACATGGCTTTGCAGGACCCTGTCGTCATTGTCGGAACGGCGCGCACGCCGATCGGCGGCTTCCAAGGCGAACTCAAAGGGGCAACGGCGCCCGACCTCGGTGCCACCGCGATCCGCGCGGCACTTCTACGAAGCCGTGTGGAGCTGGATGCCGTCGACGAGGTCGTCTTCGGCTGCGTGCTCCCGGCCGGCCTCGGCCAGGCGCCTGCCCGGCAGGCGGCGATCGGCGCGGGCCTGCCTTTCTCGACCGGTGCAACCACCGTCAACAAGATGTGTGGCTCCGGCATGAAAGCCGTCATGTTGACACATGATCTCCTGGCAGCGGGCAGCGCCACGATCGGCGTCGCCGGCGGCATGGAAAGCATGACCAACGCGCCCTATCTTCTCGATCGTGCCCGTGGCGGTTACAGGCTCGGCCACGGACGCGTCATCGATCATATGTTCCTCGACGGGCTGGAGGATGCTTATGACAAGGGACGTTTGATGGGCACCTTCGCCGAGGATTGCGCCGAAGCTTACCAGTTCACGCGCGAGGCGCAGGACCATTATGCGGTGACATCATTGACCCGAGCGCAAGAGGCGATCCACACCGGCTGCTTCGAGGCCGAGATCACGCCAGTCACGATCGCTGCGGGAAAGAGCGAACAAACGGTCAGCCGGGACGAGCAGCCGGGCAAGGCGAAGATCGACAAGATCCCGCTCCTCAAGCCTGCCTTTCGTGACGGCGGGACCGTGACAGCTGCCAATTCCAGCTCGATTTCCGACGGTGCGGCCGCCCTCGTGCTGATGCGTCGTTCCGAGGCCGAGCGCAAAGGACTGGCACCGCTCGCGACCATTACTGGACACGCCACACACTCGCAGGCGCCCAATCTCTTTGCTACGGCTCCGATCGGCGCCTTGCAGAAGCTCTCCGATCGCACCGGCTGGCCGCTCGAGACCGTCGATCTCTTCGAGATTAACGAGGCCTTTGCGGTTGTCGCCATGGCTGCGATGCGCGACCTCAGGCTACCAGAGGAAAAGGTTAACGTGCACGGCGGAGCCTGCGCTCTTGGCCACCCGATCGGCGCATCCGGCGCGCGTATCCTGGTCACGTTGCTTGCCGCCCTCAAACGCTACGACCTGAAGCGCGGGATGGCAGCTCTGTGCATTGGCGGCGGCGAAGCGACCGCCGTGGCCATCGAGCGGCACTAGAGCGGACAGCAAGGAGGCAAGCATGGTTCTTTCCGATCTCCAGCAGCAAATTCGCGATCTGGCACGCGATTTTGCCCGCGAGCAACTTGCCCCTGGTGCGGCAGCACGTGACCGGGAACACAGGTTTCCGCGCGAAGAGCTGAGCGAGAT
Organism: Rhizobium sp. 42MFCr.1; assembly: GCF_000377185.1. Lineage (NCBI taxonomy): Bacteria > Pseudomonadati > Pseudomonadota > Alphaproteobacteria > Hyphomicrobiales > Rhizobiaceae > Rhizobium > Rhizobium sp. 42MFCr.1. The sequence goes on along the minus strand of NZ_KB897835.1, from coordinate 19,703 downwards.
GGGCGAACTCGGTCTGCTTGGCATGCTGGTTCCCGAGGAATATGGCGGCTCCAATACCGGAACGCTCGCTTATGCAGCAGCTCTCGAGGAGATCGCTGCAGGCGACGGGCCATGCTCGACCATCATGAGCGTCCACAGTTCGGTCGCATGCGTGCCGATCCTGAAGTTCGGCACCGAGGAGCAAAAGCAGCGTTTCCTGCCGAAGCTTGCCAGCGGCGAATGGATTGGCGGCTTTGCGCTGACGGAGCCGCAAGCAGGTTCGGAAGCGTCCAACCTGCGCAGCCGCGCGCGCCTCGATGGCGATCACTACGTGCTCGACGGCGCCAAGCAATTCATCACGTCGGGCAAGAACGGTCAGATGATCATCGTTTTTGCGGTGACCGATCCGGATGCCGGCAAGAAGGGGATTACCGCCTTCATCGTACCGACCGACACGCCGGGCTACGAAGTCGTCCGCGTCGAGGAAAAGCTTGGCCTGCATTCGACCGACACCTGTCAGATCGCCTTCAGCAGCATGCGCATCCCGGCCGAATTGCGGTTGGGTGCGGAGGGCGAAGGCTACCGGATCGCGCTGGCAAATCTCGAAGGCGGTCGCATCGGCATCGGCGCTCAGGCTGTCGGCATGGCACGCGCCGCTTTTGAGGCAGCGCGCGACTATGCACGCGAACGCACGGCTTTCGGCAAGGCGATCATAGAGCACCAGGCGGTCGCCTTTCGCCTCGCCGATATGGCGACCCAGATCGAAGCAGCGCGCCAACTCGTCTTTCACGCTGCGGCACTGCGCGACAATGGCCTGCCGTGCCTCTCCGAAGCATCGATGGCCAAGCTCTTCGCGTCCGAGATGGCAGAACGGGTCTGTTCGGATGCGATCCAAATCCATGGGGGCTACGGTTATATGGCGGACTATCCGGTCGAGCGCATCTATCGGGATGTGCGCATCTGCCAGATTTATGAAGGCACAAGCGACGTGCAGAGAATGGTGATCGCGCGCAATCTATAAGAACAAGAACTGCGGCGTTCCTCTTTGAGGAGAGAAGCGAGCACCGCAGTTGGGAGGGAAATTACGATATGACGGACACAGCTCAACTGAGCCTTCATGTGCCGGAACCTGCCGTCCGGCCGGGCGGCCTACCCGACTTCTCCAACGTGAAGATAGCCAAGGCAGGCGTGGTGCCGCGCCCCGAGGTCGACGTTGCGCCGGAAGAGATCCGCGACCTCGCCTACTCGATCATTCGTGTCCTCAACCGCGAGGGAGAGGCTGTCGGCCCATGGTCGGGCATGCTCTCCGACGAAGAGTTGCTGATCGGCCTGCGCAACATGATGAAGCTTCGCGCTTTCGATGCTCGCATGCTCATGGCACAGCGACAGGGCAAGACGTCCTTCTACATGCAGCATCTCGGCGAGGAAGCCGTCAGTTGCGCCTTCCGTAAGGCGCTTCGCAAGGGCGACATGAACTTCCCGACCTACCGCCAGGCAGGTCTCCTGATCGCCGACGATTATCCGATGGTCGAGATGATGAACCAGATCTTCTCGAACGAAAGCGATCCGTTGCGAGGGCGCCAGCTGCCGATCATGTATTCGTCGAAGGAACACGGCTTTTTCACCATCTCGGGCAACCTCGCCACCCAATATGTCCAGGCGGTCGGCTGGGCCATGGCGTCGGCCATCAAGAACGACAGCAGGATCGCGGCTGCCTGGATCGGTGACGGCTCGACGGCGGAGTCTGATTTTCATTCCGCTCTCGTGTTTGCCTCTACCTACAAAGCCCCGGTCATCCTCAATATCGTCAACAATCAGTGGGCGATTTCGACATTCCAGGGGATCGCCCGCGGCGGCTCCGGCACGTTTGCAGCGCGCGGACTTGGTTTCGGCATTCCGGCCCTGCGCGTCGATGGCAACGACTATCTCGCGGTCTACGCCGTCGCACGTTGGGCAACCGAGCGGGCACGGCGAAACCTCGGACCTACCCTGATCGAATATGTCACCTACCGCGTTGGCGCCCATTCGACTTCTGATGATCCGAGCGCCTATCGGCCAAAGACGGAGTCCGAAGCCTGGCCACTGGGCGATCCGGTGCTGCGCTTGAAAAAGCACCTGATCATCAGGGGCGCATGGTCGGAAGAGCGGCATGTCCAGGCCGAAGCGGAAATCATGGATGAGGTGATTGAAGCCCAGAAGCAGGCCGAGCACCACGGCACGCTGCATGCAGGGGGCAAGCCCTCGGTGCGAGACATCTTCGAAGGCGTCTACGCGGAAATGCCGCCACACATTCGTCGCCAGCGGCAGAAGGCAGGTTTCTGACATGGCCAGGATGACGATGATTGAAGCGGTGCGCAGCGCCATGGACGTTTCGATGGCCCGCGACGACAACGTGGTGGTGTTCGGCGAGGACGTCGGATATTTCGGCGGCGTGTTTCGTTGTACCCAAGGACTGCAGGCGAAGTACGGCAAGACAAGATGCTTCGACACGCCGATCAGCGAGTCCGGCATTGTCGGCACCGCGATCGGCATGGCGGCCTATGGTCTCAAGCCCTGTGTCGAGATCCAGTTCGCGGACTACATGTATCCGGCCTACGATCAGATCACCCAGGAGGCCGCTCGCATCCGCTATCGCTCAAACGGCGATTTCACATGTCCGATCGTGTTGCGAATGCCCACTGGCGGCGGCATTTTCGGCGGCCAGACTCACAGCCAGAGCCCGGAAGCATTGTTCACACATGTCTGCGGCTTGAAGGTCGTCGTACCCTCCAATCCCTATGACGCGAAGGGGCTGCTCATTTCCTCGATCGAGGATCCGGATCCGGTGATGTTCCTGGAACCGAAGCGGCTCTACAACGGGCCATTTGATGGCCACCACGAGCGTCCGGTCACGCCATGGTCGAAGCACGACCTCGGAGAGGTGCCCGAGGGCCATTACTCGATCCCGATCGGCAAGGCCGACATCCGGCGCTCGGGCTCAGCCGTGACGGTCATCGCCTACGGCACGATGGTGCACGTGGCGCTTGCCGCCGCCGAAGACACGGGCATCGATGCCGAGGTGATCGATCTGCGCAGCCTCTTGCCGCTCGACCTCGATAGCATCGTGCAGTCCGTCAACAAGACCGGGCGCTGCGTCGTCGTCCATGAGGCGACCCTGACGTCAGGGTTTGGCGCAGAGATCGCATCTCTCGTGCAGGAGCACTGCTTCTACCATCTCGAAGCGCCGGTCATGCGCGTTGCCGGCTGGGATACGCCCTATCCGCATGCGCAGGAATGGGACTACTTCCCCGGCCCCGGACGGGTTGGACGGGCGCTTGCCGAAGTCATGGAGGCCTGACACATGGGCGAATTCACGATCAAGATGCCCGATGTCGGCGAAGGTGTGGCGGAAGCCGAGCTTGTTGAATGGCACGTCAAGGCGGGCGACCCGGTCAAGGAGGATATGGTCATCGCCGCCGTCATGACCGACAAGGCGACGGTCGAGATCCCTTCGCCCGTTACGGGGACCGTCGTCTGGTTGGGCGCTGAAGTTGGCGACAAGATCGCCGTCAAGGCCCCGCTTGTCAGGATCGAGACTGGCGATGGCGAGACGACGGGCGACGTGAAGGCACCTCCTGCCGAGGCACCGGCGAAAGCTGCCGACAGTCCACCCCCTGCCGTCGATCCGGACACCCGGCCGGTCACCAAGGCCGCGATTGTGCTTCGCCCCGAGGCTCCGGCGCCGACAGAAAAGCCGCTGGCATCACCATCCGTGCGGCTCTTTGCAAGGGAAAGCGGCGTTGACCTGCGCCAACTCAAGGGATCGGGACCCGCCGGCCGCATTCTTCGCGAGGATGTCGAGCTATTTATCGCGCGCGGCGAAGTGCCGTCCCAACCGGTAACGATCGCCAAACGGACGTCGACCGAGGAGATCAAGCTCACCGGCCTCAGGCGCCGCATCGCCGAAAAGATGTCGTTATCGACCTCTCGCATTCCCCACATCACCTATGTCGAGGAAGTCGACATGACGGCGCTGGAGGAATTGCGGGCCACCATGAACCGCGACCGCAAGCCGGAACAGCCGAAGCTCACTGTCCTGCCGTTCCTGATGCGGGCAATCGTGAGGGCTGTCGCCGAACAACCGAACGTGAACGCGACCTTCGACGACGACAAGGGCATCCTCACCCGGCATGGCGGTGTCCATATCGGCATTGCCGCGCAGACGCCCGCCGGGCTTGTCGTCCCTGTTGTCAAGAACGCGGAGGCGCGTGGCATCTGGGATTGCGCGACCGAAATGGGCCGCCTGGCGGATGCTGCGCGCGCGGGCACCGCGACCCGCGATGAATTAAGCGGTTCGACCATCACCATCAGCTCGCTTGGGGCGCTTGGCGGCATCGTCTCGACGCCTGTCATCAACCACCCGGAAGTCGCGATCGTTGGCGTGAACAAGATCGCTGTGCGCCCGGCCTGGGACGGCACCCAATTCGTGCCGCGCAAGATGATGAATCTCTCCTCGAGTTTCGACCACCGCATCATCGACGGATGGGATGCCGCCACCTTCGTCCAACGTGTTCGGGTCCTTCTCGAGACGCCCGCCCTTATCTTCATCGAAGGCTAACATCCATGAAAGAGATCGTCTGCAAGCTTCTCGTCATCGGCGCCGGGCCGGGCGGCTATGTCTGCGCCATCAGGGCCGGACAACTCGGCCTCGATACCGTCATCGTCGAGGCGGGCAAGCCCGGCGGCACCTGCCTGAATGTCGGATGTATTCCGTCAAAGGCGCTCATCCATGCGGCCGAGGAGTTCGGAGCCACAAGACAGATGCTTGCTGGCAAGAACGCAATGGGCATTCGTGTCGAGGCTGCTTCGATCGACCTTGCAAGAACCATCGCCTGGAAGGATGGGATCGTCGGTAGACTGAATGGAGGCGTCTCCGCCCTGCTGCAGAAGGCCAGGGTCAAAATCGTTCACGGCCGCGCGGCCTTCCGCGACGGCAAAACCGTGGAGGTCGAAACCGAGGTCGGCACGCAGGTCGTTCGTGCCGAGACGGTGGTGATTGCTACGGGTTCCGAACCTGTGGAACTCGCAGCCCTGCCGTTCAGGGGTCGGGTCATCTCGTCCACGGAGGCGCTCTCGCTGGCCGAATTGCCGAAGAAACTTGTCGTCGTGGGTGGTGGCTATATCGGCCTCGAACTCGGTACGGCATTTGCGAAGCTGGGGTCGGAGGTAACGGTCGTCGAGGCGATGGAGCAGATACTGCCGCAATATGATGCCGATCTCGTGCGGCCGGTTGCACGACGGCTTGGCGAACTTGGCCTTCGGGTCCTGACAGGCGCAAAAGCGAAGGGCCTTTCGGACGACGGCAATGCGCTGGCCGTCGAGACGTCGGACGGCCAGCAACAACTGCTTCCCGCCGACCGCGTGCTGGTGGCCGTGGGTCGCCGCCCCAAAGTATCGGGATCGGGTATCGAAGAGCTCGATCTCGATCGTACAGGACCATATCTGCGTATCGACGATCGCTGCCGCACCTCGATGCGGGGCGTCTATGCGATCGGTGATATTACCGGCGAGCCAATGCTGGCCCATCGCGCCATGGCGCAGGGAGAAATGGTTGCGGAGATCGTTGCCGGCAAGCAGCGTGCCTGGGACAAGCGTTGCATCCCGGCGATCTGCTTTACCGATCCGGAAATCGTAACGGCAGGACTTTCGCCGGAGGAGGCGCGCGCCCAAGGCTACGCGATCCGGGTCGGTCAATTCCCGTTCAGCGCAAACGGCCGCGCAATGACGATGGTGTCTGAGGAAGGCTTCGTGCGGGTCGTGGCGCGTGCGGATACCGGTCTCCTTCTTGGTCTGCAGGCCGTCGGTGCGGGTGTCTCAGAACTGTCGGCGAGCTTTGCGCTGGCAATCGAGATGGGCGCACGGCTGGAGGACCTCGCGGGCACAATCCACGCGCATCCGACACGGAGCGAGGCCGTGCAGGAAGCAGCACTGAAGGCGTTGGGGCACGCGCTGCACATCTGATACGATTTTTCCGCAGGAACGGCTTGGGAGGCGCGATATCGGTTTGGCCACGCCGCACAATCTGATAGCAAGCGCGCTCCACCGTCACCGGAGCAGTTGAGATGGCCGCCGCATTGTATCGAGACTACATCGTTGACCTGAAAGCCAGGATCGATGACCTGCACACCAACGCGGAGAGCTATCAGAGCTACGCGTTGACGATGGAACTGCTGGCCCAAAAGAACCTTGTCAGCTACTCCGCAAAAAAAGCGAAGGGGCAAACGGAAGGCCTCTCCTATCGACGCGACTTTACGACGGGGCAAGCTGTCCGGATGCAGCAGGAAAGCGCCTATGCGCTGTTCAGCGGGTTCTTCAATCTCGGCCAGTTTCTGGCCTTCACCGGACAGGGGCGCGAGCAGAATGCCAAACAGTTCGCCGAGCTTCTAACCGATAATTGGCAGTACCCGACCTGTGCGGTGCATTTTGACTACCGTCGGAAGGGACAACCAAAGACAGCGTCCACCCGGATGCACTTTGTCGGATTAAATGGGGAGGCGGAAGCCACATCCTACGAGCAGACGGCTCGAACGGACAGTTTGGTGCTGCGCAGACCTTTTGCATCTGCTCTGTTCTGGGAATGGAAATAACGCGGCCGGGCAGATCGACTTAGCCGCCTCGAATCGAGCCGCGCCAAACCAGTTCGGCATGAAGTCTGATCGACTGCTCGTGGACGGCGCCATCATTGTCCGGCTGCGAATGCGAGAGCCAGTCGATCGCCTTGGAAGCTATCGCTGAAACCGGCTGGGCGAAGGTCGTCAGGTCATACGAGGACCATGAGGCCTGCTCGATGTTGTCAAAGCCTGCAATGCACAGCTGGTCTGGCACCGATATCGAAAACTGGTGGCGGGCGGCGTCCATGAACCCGCATGCGAGGAGGTCGGTCGCGCAGAAGACGGCATCCGGGCGCTCCGGGCGCGTCAACATTCGCTGTGCGAGGAGTTTTCCCGCATCGTAACCCGTCCACCCATGACGCTCGACAGAAACCTCCATTCCGAGCGCACTCGCCGCCGCGACGAATCCCCGCTCACGAGCCATCAAGCTTGGTGTTCCGGCTTCCGAGTTGGCAAAAGCCAGCTTCCGGCATCCAGCTCTGACGAAGGCCGTCACCACCTGACCGGCCGCCTCGCGATCATCAAGATTGATCCGCAATGGACCGGGCTGTTCGTCATCGCGATTGATGAGGACAAGCCGCTGTCCGCTTCGCAGACAGAGTTGTGCGATGGATTTGTCCGGCATTCCGGACAGGATGATCGAAGCATCTGCTCGATAGCGGATCGCTTGGCGAAGGGCTTGGTCCACGCTGCCGTCCGAGCGGTCCGTGTTGATCAACATCGCCACCTTGCCGGCATTCTGCAACAACATTGTCAGTTCGCGTAGCAAAGCAGAACGATTGGGTGTCGCCACGTCGGACACGATGAGGCAAACAATGCCGCTTTCATTGCGCATGAGACCGCGGGCAAGAGCATTTACGTGATAGCCGAGCGTTTCGGCTGCCTCGAGCACCCGTCGCCGGGTCTCGGGTGAGACGCTGGCACCTGGCGTAAACGTCCGCGACACAGCGGATCGTGAAACCCCCGCTCTATCAGCGACTTCTTGCGCACTTACGAACACCTTCTCCGACACGCGTTCCCGTCCCCCACCCACATGAAGTCTGCACATTGCTGAACGGCGCACAAGTCGAGTTTTTGCCTTCCGCCATGAACATCTGGTGACAGCCAGCGCGTTCGGCATTGTCGACGCTACATCCCCAATCGCAACCCCTTCCTCCGTGAAAGCGAGCGCTTCATCTCACTCTGCTGAGTGAGTTCGGCCCGATGGCTACGATCGGCGAGGCGCACGACGTCGCGGATGCGCTCGATATCGCCAGTCTGATTGAGCCCAGCCCGCCTCAGCTGCTCCGCAAGATCCGACGGATTGGCGCGACCGAAGCGTTTTTCGATCGCACTCGCCGTCTCACTTGCCTCGTCGAGCGCCTTGGAGCCCTCGATCGTTACCTTTAGCTGTGCAACGAACGCCCCCTTTTCCGCGTAAGGCAAATCATCGAGCTTCCGAAGCAGCGCCTCGGCATGGTTGCTGAGACCAGGCACGTCGATCACATCCTGCTTTTCTCGCCTCCATTGCTCGGAACTGCATTCCGCCTCAAAACGGCGTTGCCAAGTCTTTCCGGATTGTTCGACACGAAACGCAAGCGCGTTGACTAGGGCAAGTGCCTGTCGGCGCTCGGCGTTCTCTCCGAATGTTCCTGTCCTTCCGACGAGAGTGCCGACTGTCTCCGGTGTGGAGCGAAGCTGTTTCCCGAGTTCAGCAGGGTCTACGTTTCCTTCGACAATGCGGCCCCGCAACCCGTCAATGACGGCATGTGCGTTGGAGTATATCCGTCGGGCAAGCAACTTCGCGGATTCCCAATCGCGTTCAAATACCGGCATCGCTTTCAAGCGTGCGACGTCATCCACGCTGTTCTCATACTTCGCGATTGCCGGGATTAGCACCGGACGATCATGACCGTGGTCAAGCCTCTCAGGGCGGACGCCGCCTTCACACACTTTATGACCACTCAGCGACGGCGTTTCGTGCGTGGGCGCGACAGTGTGCCCAGCCGGAACGGACCGCTCCTCCTTCTCGGCCTCACCGCCCTTGCCATGGTGATCACCTATGCCGCGTCGGCCGGCAACCGATGGGGCATAGTCGAGCGTGGTCTCCTTGGCCCCTGACCTGCTGAGTGTCTCACTCAAGGACCGCACCGTCTTGAACTCGTCCAACCCCGCATAAAGCTGCGCTTTCTCACGATGACGGGTCATTGCGACGTAGGCCAGATGTCGGTCCATGGTCCTCGATGCCAGAACGAAACTGCAATCCACCGTCGACCCTTGGGTCTTGTGGATTGTTGTCGCGTAGCCGTGATCAAACGCCTGATAACTATTCACCAGCATGGTCACGCAGCGTTGGCCATTTGCCGCCTGTGCGCTTCCATCAAGCCGGACTTGTATTGCGTCCGGCGCGACAGATATCACTTCACCCAACATGCCGTTCTTGACGCCGAGGTCGCGATCATTTTCCAGAAAAACGATCCGATCGCACCGGGCGAAGGCGCGTATCCCGTTGTTCGTCCGGTAAGTGAGTTCATGACCCTGAACGTCCGATCCTTTAGCGCCTTTCGCAAGGCCACCACGCTCCTGTAATGCTGCCCGTATTCCAGCATTGATCGAAGCCACGTCCTTGCGACTGTGCGCCATCGCAATGCGTGTAGCATCAGGGTTTGCCGATCGGTCAGCAACATAATCCGCAATGATCGCCTTCAAAGCATCCTCGCGGCTTGCCTTGAGATGAAGATTTCCGTGTGCGTTGTAGGCTGACAGCCCAGCAGCGGTCCGGTGAGAGGCAAAGTCGATTGAGGCCCGCTTTTGCCAATCCGATCTTTGCCTGCGAACTTCAGAAAGCTGCGCATGTCCAACCACTTTTGCGATTGCTCGAAACGGCGCTCCTGCTCCAATCGCCTGGAGCTGTTCATGGTCTCCGACAAGGACGAGTTTTGCTCCAGCCTCTCTGATCTCCTCGACGAAGCGCGCAAGCTGCCGGCTTCCAATCATTCCGGCTTCGTCGATGACGAACACATCCCTCGATTTGGGGCGACTGCGACCGGCCTGCCAACTGTATTCCCAGGACGCAAGAGTACGGCTCACTATGCCTGACGATTCCTCCAATCCTTCCGCCGCCTTGCCGGCAAGCGCTGCCCCGTGAACACGATAGCCCTGAGCCTCCCAGGCCTGCCGAGCGGCTGCCAGCATCGTGCTCTTGCCAGCACCGGCCATGCCGAGCACCACTGCGATCTGACCAGGCGCGGTGACATGTTCGATCGCACGACGCTGTTCGCCCGACAGGCCCTGCCCCGATGATGCACCGCTCGCCTTGATCAGCCGGTCCTGATCGAAAATCGCTTTTTCAACGTGCCGCTTCGAGACCCAGTGCTTTTGACGTCCTTTCATGGCCACCACCGAGGTTGCCATCGCACCCTCGACCGCAACCATCTCCATCGTCGAATAGCGTGCCTCTCCGCTGCCGCCGCGATCCGCTGTTTCAGGTTTCAGTTCGACCAGTGCCTTGGACGACATGACTGATGCAAAGGCATTCTGGAATGTCTGCGGATCATCATTGATGTAGCGGTGCAGGGCCCTGGCAATGTCGTAACGGTTGAAGACACTCTTCTCGTTGGTGATAAGCTTCAGAATCTCTTCGGGACGCCGGCGAATGGTTTCTGCATTTCGATCGGCCGATTGCGGAGCGATGCGGGCACGCGAGACTTGCCCACCTTGGCGATCTATCTGGGTCGCGTGAACACCGACATGTTCGGTCGGCTCGATCGTCAGCCCAGCCTCCAGGTGCGAGCGGTGGTCAATGCGAACATCGACGCTTGCTTTCGCAAGATGCCGATTGGCGAGGTGCTCCCAGGCTTGCCGGAGCTCCTGCAGCTGCAACTGCGACGGGAGCATATGGTTGGCGAGAAGCCATCGGTTCTCTCGCTCAAGCAGCGTCTTATCGCCAAGGCCACACTCTTTCACCTCTCGGGTCGTCATCATCAGATGCGCGTGGCAGTTGCGCAGATCGCTTTTGACGTCGGGCTGATGGATTGCGAAATCGACGGCCGCGCCATAGCGATTGGCGAGATGCTGGGCGAGCGCACGGGTCAAAGCCAAGCGCTGATCTGGATTGAGCTCGTGCGGCAGCGCGATCTCGAATTCCCGGGCGATACGCGCGTCGTTTCGCTTCTCCGCACGCTCGGCTGCGTTCCACAAGACCGATCGCTTCATTGCCCAATCAGCCGACACTTCAGCGGGCAATACGATCTCGGCATGCTCCACACCCTTTTTGTTGGTGAAGTCATGGGTCATCCCGTCGCGCTCATTGGTGAGCCGCGCCGCAGCACGATAGGCGGCGGAGGCGACAGCACTGCGCCCGCCACTGCGAGCGATAGCCTTCATGCTGAGATGGTAGATCGCCATAGTCCTCCTTTTCCCGCGGGGTCTGCCGGCCCGCGCACTGAGTTGCCCCGCAACTCGTAAGTGCGCCCTTGTGCCCTCGTCGGCTTGCCTCCTCCGGCCCTGGTGGGAGCATGCAGGCGATGCCCGCGACCAGTGTCACGGTAGCCTGCTGCATGCATCTACCCGCAGATTTGCGAGTTGCCCGAGCCCACCGGTTCGATGAGCCTCATGGCCGCGCATTCATCGCGGACGACACCTGGCCGGACATGCGCTTCAGCAACAGTTCAAAGGGGAGACAGCAACGTGGCACGCAAATCGATCGGCGAACGGCTGGCGCAGCTGGAAGCGCGGCGAAAGACACTGCAGATCCGCCTCAGCAAACAGGAGCGCAGCATAGACACCCGGCGCAAGGTGCTGATCGGCGCCCTCATCCTGCATCGGCTGACCAACCGTGATGTGCAGATATCGGAAGGGCTCGCCACGTGGCTCAGATCCGAACTGCCGAAGTTCCTGGTCCGGGACGCCGACCGGCAACTGTTTGACGACCTGCTAACGGTGCAGACGCCGACCTCGGGCACCCAGACCGTTGACAGTGAGGTAGGCCAATGACCCAGTTTGCTCTCGTCAAACGCGCTGTGGCAAACATGATGCGCATGGCGGCGCGCGACCCGTTATGGGCGATCGTTGCAATGATCACGTTTCCGTTCCGGTACGCGAAGTCGTTCGCCATGCATGCGATGAGCTATGTATCGATCATCCTGATCGTTTCAATCGGGATCGACTATCTGACCTGGCGCCTTCCCGGCAGCAGCGAAGGAGGCATCCTCGTCCTTGTCGGCAACTGCGTGTTTTTCCTGTTTGCTCTGGCGTTGCTCATGCGGATGCTGTCGGCTCCCCTGATCACGCATTTTGGAATGGCAATTGTCGACACGCATGGCTCGGCGCGCCTGGCCAGCAAAACGGAAATCAAACCGCTGACGCAATCACCTGACGGCCTGCTGATCGGCCGCGCGCCTGGCTCGGGCCGGCTTCTTCGCTATGACGGACCGGCGCATCTCATCACGATGGCACCGACCCGCAGCGGCAAAGGTGTCGGGACGATCATCCCGAACCTGTTGACGGCAGATCGTTCGATCATCTGCGTCGATCCGAAAGGCGAGAATGCAAGGGTAGCGGGCGATGCACGGCTCCGCTTCGGACCGGTTCATATCCTCGATCCGTTCGGCATTACCGGCAAGCCATCGGCTGCCTTCAATCCTCTCAGCGGCTTTGACCCCGACGGTATCGATGTCGCCGAGGACGCGGCCACGCTTGCCGATGCGCTCGTATTCGACGAGCCAGGCCTTGCGGGCGATGCTCACTGGAACGAGGAAGCCAAGGCCCTGATTGCGGGACTGCTCCTCCATGTCGTTGCAACCCAGCCCGACGACAGGCGCACGCTGACGATGCTGAGGCACATGCTGACGCTGGCGCCAGAAGCGTTCCGCATCCTGCTCGACGAGATGCAGGACAGTGATGCGGTCAATGGACTGATCGCGCGTGCGGCAAATCGGCATCTAGGCAAGTCCGATCGTGAGGCAAGCGGCGTGCTTTCGGCCGCCCAGCGGCACACGCATTTCCTCGACAGCCCGCGCATGACCAACGTGCTATCGCGCTCGGACTTCCGGTTTGGCGATCTGAAGGCAGAAAAGGCGACCGTCTTTCTGGTGTTGCCGCCGGACAGGCTTGCGGCCTATTCGCGCTGGCTGCGCCTGTTGATCTCCCAGAGCCTGATCGAGATGGCGCGCACGCCACCTTCGTCACGTTCATCGGCGTCAGTTTCATCGGCGCCACGTTCGTCGGCACGACCCGTCCTATATCTTCTCGATGAGTTTGCAGCCCTTGGCCATCTGGCACCGATCGAACGGGCCATGGGGCTGGTGGCGGGGTACGGCGTGCAGCTCTGGCCAATCGTCCAGGACATTCATCAGCTACGCGCCACCTATGGCCAGCGCGCCGGCACGTTCTTATCGAATGCCGGCGTGTTGCAGGTCTTCGGGGTCAATGATCATGACAGTGCCCGGCTGGTCTCCGATCTGCTCGGTGAGGAGACTGTCGTGTTCAATACACTTGCGCGCGCACTCGATTCCGAAAAGACCGGTCTCTCATTTGCCGAGCAGCATGTCGCCCGCCCGCTTCTGACACCCGATGAGGTCCGCAACCTGCCCGCCAGTGTCGAGATCCTGTTCATCGCCGGACAACGGCCGATCGCTGCCGGAAAGCTCAGATACTACGCGGACCCTGAATTTGCGGGACTGTTCGAAAAGCAGCAAAGCTGAGATGAGGTGGCGCTCTCCGGCGTGCCGTTTTCTTCATTACACTCCAAGTCCGAGACGTCAGTATCTTGGCCAAGCCGCGAGCAGCGGTCATCGCCCGCGAATTTAATCAGAAGTCCTGGAAATCTTGCGCTGACCAAAGAACGCACTGAACAAGTAAATGGTGTCAAGCGAAGTGAAGATTTGACCCCGTAGGCGAAACGAAGAACTGACCCCTTCATTGATTTGCTGTTTCGTTTGTCTCGAGCGCCGTTCCGGCCTTCTGCAGAAGGCCGGAACGGCGCTTTTCGCGAAGCCTGTAGCTATCACCTCGGATGGTGATCACTGTCGAATGGTGCAGCAGGCGATCCAATATCGCGGTGGCGACGACTGGGTCTCCAAAGACGCTTCCCCACTCTCCGACCGATCGATTTGAGGTAATCAGGATCGATCCCTTCTCGTAGCGGCGAGAGACCAGTTGGAAGAACAGGTGGGCCGCGTTCGCTTCGAAGGGCAGATATCCGAGTTCATCGATGATGAGCAATTTCGGCCGTGACAGGATCGTCAACTGCTTGTCTAAGGTTCCGTCGTTGTGAGCCTTGGCCAACATGGCGACAAGGGTTGCTGCCGTCACGAACTGGACATTGTAATTTTGGCGGATCGCTTCGCGGCCGAGACTGACGGCAAGATGAGTTTTCCCTGTTCCAGGTGGCCCCAGGAATAGGACAGTGTCGCCGTGAGCGATCCAGCGGCAGGTCGCCAATTCTCTGATCTGTCCGCGATCCACCGATGGCTGTGCCTCGAAGTCAAAGCCGTCGAGTTCACGTACGAAGGGGAACTGCGCCAGTTTGCTCGACATGGAGATACGCCGCTCGTCGCGCCGGGCAATCTCGCGCGACACCAGGAACGCCAGTGCCTCGCGCAGTGTCATTTTCGAGCGGGCGGCCTCATCCAGCAGGCTGTCGAGTTGATCACGGATTGCTGTCAGCTTCAGGCGATCGAGCGTCGCGATGAGTAAATCATTATCCACGGTTGTCATCACCAGCCACCTCCAACCACAGCCTCGTATTCCGCAAGCGGTCGCAGCAGGGCTGCTGGAGCCGTCTCGACTGGAGCGGAACGGACCAACCCTTCGGTACCCGCAACGCCGACAAAGTGGACCCGGTCCACGATCCGTTGTCGCCGTCCCTGGCAGAGAGCATGATCAGCTACGACATGGCCGGCGTGGCGGACGATGACACGACCCGCCAGCACAACGACCTGGACGCTTTCGCCGATGAGACGCCAGGGTACGGAATAACTGTTCGTGTCGAGATCGATGGCGCAGTCCGCCTGCACCTTGCGCACGAGATCGCGCAGCTGTCCAAATGGTGCACGGCCTGACAACGGCCGCAGGGCATCGACCTCGCCGGCGAAGCGCTCAATTGGAGGCTCACCAGTCGTGCCGTGGTCGCGCTGATCGGCGACTTCACGTATCCAACGATCCAAATGTGCCTCGAAGGACGCCCAGCTCTCAAACCGGCGACCTGCGATGGCGTTCTTCTTGACGTAGCCGACCCCGCGCTCGTCCTTTCCCTTTGTCCGGGCCCGGTATGGAGCGCAAGCGCGTGGCACGAAGCCCCAGTAGCGCGCAAATGCCCATAGCCGTGCATTGAAGCGAACCTCCCGACTGACCGCGTCGTGATGCTCGACAAGCGCCTTCGCATTATCCAGTAGAACCTCATTGGGAACGCCGCCAAACCGAAGAAACGCGCCTTCCATGCCCTCGAACCAATCGGTCTGTCCTTCTCGCGGTGAGGCACGTATATGGATGCGTCGGGAATAGCTCAGCGTGGCGACAAAGACGTTTACCCGGATTCGTTCGTCGCCAATCCAGACACGCGTCTGCCCAAAATCAATCTGTAATTGGCGGCCTGGCGGTGTCTCGAACCGGACTGTTGCCCGCTTCTGCGCTTTGAGTTCGCGCCGCCATTCCCGGACCCGAAGCTCTACAGAGCGCAACCCGATGATAATTCCATGCTCGCTGGCCAACTCCTGCCGGATCACATCGGCATTGCCGTCATGCCGGAAGAAGCGTTCGCGGAGCCAATCATCCAAGCCATCGAAAGCAGTGCGGCGAACCGGCTTTTTGAATGGCGTGGCTCCACCCTCTCGCAGATATCGGCGGACAGTGTTGCGAGCGCAGCCAAACTCTTTCGATAAACGCTTGGCACCCCAGCCAAGCTCGTGCAGCCGCAACATGGCCACCACCTCATCTGCCTGAAGCATATCTTCGCCCTGCATTGTCCGCGACAATGCAGGATGCGCTGAAATCAAGCTCGTCATCCATCTCTCCTCGTTGTGAAACGAGGGGGCAGTTCTTCATTTCGTTAGGGGGTCAATTTCTCACTTCGCCTGACAAATGGGAAGGACCCCGCTCGGATTGGGCGGAGTCCTGCTTTCCATTCGGCATCCTCAGGCGTGAAAGGGCGGCTCACGCCGCCCCCTCGTCTGCGAACCGTGGTTGCAAATGGTGCAGGTAATCGACGGCACGCTGCGCCTGTGAAGCGGCTGTGAAGATCGCGCGCTTGTCGCCGCTGAGCACCGTCAGTTATCCGCAGCAGCCCATAATGTGAAGGAACGCGGCTACAACGCTTGAAATCCGCGGGATCCAGCTTTCGTAGACGGGATTTGCTCAGCATTATTTTCGGTCGAACCTTTGCTGTCATTTTGACCAGCAAAGGAAAAAATAATGTTGAATGCCGATTACGAACCTATCTCCAAGCTCAGGATTTTGCTGACCGAGCAACGATACAGCCCTGTAGTGATCGGGAACTACTGCGCGTACGCACGTGGGTTTCTCGACTATCTTGCCCAGCGTGACCTTCCAATCATGGATGTGTCGGAAGATCTGGTGGCTCAGTACCTGCAATATGCGATTGCGATGTTCCGCGAACGCCGTGGCTGTTCACCGGGGAAGAACTGGCACTCGATTCCGCGTTCTGGAATCCATGCATTGCTGCGACTCGCACAGGGGCAGTGGCCATCCGCGCCGAAAGCGACCTGCGCTGCCGACGCACTGCGCTTTGCGATCTGTGAGGAATACGAGACCTGGCTGCGCGAGGAACGAGGTCTTGCTGCGGCCAGCATCGACGCGTTGATGTGGGAGGGCCGGAACTTTCTGGCCTGGCAGCTCGATCGACACGGCCCCGACAGTCTGATGACAATGACCGTGGGCGACATCGACTGCTACATGGACACGCGCAGCCGTCACCAGACGCGCAAGTCGGTGAAGGATGTGGCGGAGCGACTTCGTTCGATGCTGCGCTATCTCCATCGGACGGGGCGCACTGCGATCGACTTGTCGCCGCACGTCGTCGCCCCCTTGCTCTATGCCTATGAGGGAGTGCCTTCGATCCTTACGCCGGATCAGGTCGCTGCGGTTCTGCAGGTCTCGGGGGAGGACAAGACGCCGGTGGGGCTGCGCGATCTTGCCATCCTGCAACTGCTTGCGACCTATGGCCTGAGATCGGGCGAAATCTGCAATTTACGGATCGAGGACATCGACTGGCGTACGGAAGCCATCCGCATCAGGCACACCAAGACCCGGGCATACTCATTCCTTCCCTTGATGGCGCCGGTAGGTGAAGCGGTGCTCGCTTATCTGCAGGCGGGGCGGCCTGTGACCGATGCCCGAGAAATCTTCGTCCGCACACGTGCGCCCTATCGCAAGCTCGGCTTGCTGGCCAGCATGGTGCGGCGGCGACTTGAGGATGCCGGAATTAAGCCGGCTGGCAAGAGCGGTTCCCATATCTTCCGCCACGCACGTGCAGTCGAAATGCTGCGCGCCGCTGTGCCCCAGAAAGTGATCGGCGACCTGCTCGGGCATCGCTCTGCCGAATCCACGGCTCCCTATCTGAAGCTTGCCACCGAGGATCTCCGGGCCATCGCGCTCGACGTGCCGGGACAGGAGGTGCGTTCATGACGATGTGGCCCGACCCTAAGCGCCAGTTGATCGCGCGCTACATTGCAAGCCTCAACCTGCGCACCACGAATAGCCGCATTTACTACAGGCAGGCGCTCAACATCTTCCAGGATGTCGCCGAACTTCACGCCAAACTCGACAAAGACATGCTGGTGGCATGGTTGCAGGTATCGTCGGGCCGGTGGGCCTCGACGACACGGCTGCACCGCACCCGGATTATCGATCGGTTCCTCGATCACCTTGAGGAAACCGGAGCGATCGAACGCAATCCCGTCGCCGTGCTGCGTGAAGCTTGCAATATCAAGCAGTGCATGCCGGTGTGGCGGGCGCTGGCCTCCCGCGATCCGGATAGCGCGCTTGCCGAACTATACCAGCCCAGGTCATTCGGCAGTGTGCTCGGCGAAATGATGGCCGATCACGTCACGCTGATGCGCAACCGCGGTTACAAATACACCTCTCAAACGGTGTGGCTCTCGCGGTTCGACCGGTTCCTGCAGTTGAACCCTGCGCTTCAGGGGCAGCCAATCGCGGTGATGCTCCAGTACTGGTCTGCGGCAAAAACAACGCGCAATCATCCGAACGAGTGCGAAATGCTGAAGCGGGTCCTTGCGAGAATCCTCCGCCACCAGGATCCATCAATCCCACCCCGCCGACCCGACCCACGCCCGGAAAAGGAAGTGGCCAAGCAATGGCGCAAACCGCATATTTACACCCCGGCCGACGTGAGGCGTATGCTCGATATCGCCCGTTCTTACCCCTCGCCACGGGCGCCGCTTCGGCCATTGAGCATCTACACGATGCTGCTGGTCGCCTATTGCGCGGGGCTGCGGCGAAGCGAACTGGCCCGCCTCGATCTTGGTGACGTTGACTTCCAGAGCGGCACGATCACGATCCGCCAGACCAAGTTCTACAAGACCAGGATACTGCCACTTCCCGACAGCGTGATGGCGGAGCTTCGAGCATATATCGACGCGCGACGCCGCGCCGATGGATCTCATGATCCGCGCTCCGGCCTGTTCTGGCACGAGCAGCGTGGTGACCGCTACACTAAAGAAACAGTCGCCTGGTTGCTCGTCGACGTCATACGCCGGGCCGGGTTGAAACCGCCTCAGGGACGAACAGGGCCTCGCCTGCACGACCTGAGGCACTCGATGGTCGTGAACCGGATCCTCGAATGGTACAAGGCGGGGATCAACCCTCAGGATCGTCTCCCGTTCCTCGCTACCTATCTTGGCCACCGGGACATCAACTCGACCCTAGTCTACATCACCGTTACGCAGGACCTTCTGCATCAAGCCAATGAGCGGTTCCGCGTGCTTGGCGCGCCATGCCTCAATATCGGGCCGGAGGTACGGGCATGACCAAGAACAATCGGTTCCCACACCTGCTGCGCGCGTTCTTCTACGAATGGCTGGCCGAACAGCGCAACGCCTCCATCCATACGGTGCGTTCGTATCGCGATGCCTGGCGGCTCTTCCTCCGGTTCGTTGCACAGCGCTCAGGCAAGAAGGTGGCGATGATCACGCTGATCGATCTGACCGCTGGAGAGGTCATCGCGTTCCTCGGTCACGCCGAACACGAACGCGGCGGCACGATCGGCACGCGCAACTGCCGGCTTGCAGCGATACGCAGCTTCTTCAACTTCGTTGCGACCAGGGATCCCGGATTGATCGCGCAGTGCGTCGAAATCCTCAACATCCCAATAAAGCGCGGACCGGTGTCGGAACCCTGTTATCTGGACCCCATCGAAGTGACGGCGATCCTGGCTCAGCCTGATCGTTCGACACTCGAAGGGATGCGCGATCACGCTTTGCTCTCGTTGCTCTACAACAGCGGCGCGCGAATACAGGAAGCGCTCGACCTGTGCCCCGATGCGATCCGGTTCGAAAGTCCAAGCTGCGTGCGGCTGACCGGTAAGGGTCGAAAAGAACGTATCTGCCCACTCTGGCCGGAAACCGTAATGTTGTTGAAGAAGCTGCTCGAACGTCAACCGCGGGCGCCAGACCAGCAACTGTTCGTCAACCGCTATGGCGAACCGCTCAGCGCGTCGGGGGTCCGGTTCAAACTTGCCGCCTATGTGAGGGCGGCGGCCGAGACCACGCCAACACTACGCGACAAGCATGTGACACCTCACGCCTTCCGGCACGCAACCGCTGTGCACCTCATATCGGCGGGCATCGACGTCACGGTTATCCGTAGCTGGCTCGGTCATGTGAGCCTCGATACCACGAACCACTATGCCAGAGCCAACCTTGAAACGAAGCGCAAGGCATTGGAGCAGGTCAGCGCTCCCGAAACACCCGGCCATCAGCCCTCGTGGAAGCGCGATGCGAGCGTTCTCGCCTGGCTCGACACGCTCTGAAATAATGCGGAGGAATGTGGTCAGAAACCCTGGCCTTCAGCCAATCTGGTCGCATTCCTTCACATTATGGGCTGCTGCGGATAACTGAC